>NZ_MQVK01000018.1:0-201046 GCF_002002385.1 Vibrio sp. SALL6 | reverse complement strand
AATAGCAAACGTTTGCTATTTTCGTTCGAACTATAATATGGATTTAAAACGAATGTAAATACGACTATTCAATTAATAATGTTGTATAGATCATGATTCTGGCCATGAGATATGCTTATCATTCAGCTTTAACTTGGTTTCTTTTACGATATTCAAGCGGAGAACAATCATTTTCTCGTTTGAATATCTGCCTGAAAAACTGTGTATCAACATAACCAGATCGACTTGCAACTTCATCAATTGACAACTTTGTTGACCTCAACAGTTCTTTTGCAAAAGATAAACGCCCTAACTGAATAAACTTTAGCGGACTGATGGATGTCGCCTCTTTAAATCGGCGTTTTAACTGCCGTTCTGATAAGCAAGCTTCATTCGCTAAATCACTGATAGAGACGATGTCTAGATCCGTGGTGAGAATCCATTTTTGGATTTTTAGAATCAGCTCATCTCTGTGTTGCATGTAACGGAAAACATCACAGTATGAATGAGAGTTTCCACTGCTCTCTATTGTACTTAAAAACTGGTTACCAAGGTTTCGAGTGTGCTTTCCAAAATACTCTTCTACTATTTCCAGCATCACACTTGAGTGAGAGTAAGGTCCAGACGAAAGATAGACGTTTCCGTCAATGAGTGCTTTCTGCTCAGTCATGAGCATTATCTCAGGGAACAGTTCGCCAAAGAGGTGGGCGAAGTAAGAATGCATTACAGCTTTGTTTTGCTGCAAAAGACCGGCTTTCGCGACGACAAAAATACCAGTGTCAATTGCAACTATTTTGCTGCCTTTTAGGTGTAACTCTCTGATCCAATCGAACAATGCAGGATCGATATTATCTAACGATTCTAAAGGGTCGCCAATTGAGCCAATGATTAATATGTTTGTAAAATCAAATGATTGCCATTGTGCGGTGGGTTGAACGCAGATCCCCCCTCGACCAATTAACGGCCGATTGTTTGGCGTAACGACGTGTGTCATGAAACCTTGGAACTCTGCAAATTCAGCTGCTGTTTCCAAGATCTCTAATGAGCTTATTATTGATGCAAAATACCTCCCTGTCGGAGCAAGCGCTACGACACGGAGGTTTTTCTTATTGGTTTCCTTCAATCTTCATTCATCCTGCGAATATAAGACGATGAATTATAATATTTTTCTACCAAATATCATTTCTTATTACGAATCTATACAAATTATTAACCTTTGTTCTCAGGCTAATCAGCATCATACACAGAGTAACCCATAGCCCCATAGAGCCGCCTTCTTCACTCTTGCCAGGATCATTTTCCACAACGACTTCTTGCTTAACGACCATAACAACGCTCTTAGTAATAATTGCACCATCGTTGTCGTTTACCGCCACTTCAAACGTCAGCTTTTCACTTTTCTCACTCACTTTTGGTAACGTCACTTCTACACTTGCCGTGTCCGTGGTGGCAAACTGAGCTTTAGTCCCAGAAACTTGACGCCATTTGAATGAGTGATCCGTTGAATCAACGTCTTTTAAGCCAAGTACAGATAGTGTGACTTTTTCGTTTGATAGGCCTTCTTTACGGCTCGCTTCAACAGCGAAGATCGGCTCATCATTAACCGCTTCGACCGTAATTACAGCCATAGCTGTATTAGATTCACGTCCGTTTTCTTTCACAATAGAAAACTCAAACTGGTCATTACCAAAGTAGTTTTCCTTACTTTGGTAGGTATTCCCATCAATCTTGCCGTACATCGGCGGCTTTTTAATGACGATGGTGTCCCCTTTCTCTAGTCCTTGTTGCTGACGTAAGTTAAGTTCCAGTGGCGTATCTTCTAGCGCTTTGTATTGAAGACTATTCGCGGTGATTACTGGAGAATTGATCGTGATGACCACCTCACCTTCTGCTGTCGTCCCAAAATCGTCAGACACTTGATACTTCATTACTGCTCGTTGTTCTGGAATGTCCGAAACAGGAACAGAATAGTGGATTTTTTGTCCTGAGATTTCAGCGCTACCAATCGAAGGCTTTGATGTGATCTTATCTAGCTTCAATGTGCTATTCGCATCCGATGAGTGGTCATTCGCCAGTACATCAATCGTAATACTTTCACCGCTTAATACGGTGACGGAATCCGTTTCAACCGTAATACTAGGTTTCGCCTGAGGTTTTTCTAACAAAGCAGCAAAAGGATAGTTACGGCCACGCCCTTCGCTTAATCCGCTCGTCTTGTACGAACTGGCATTTCCATAGAACTGCTTCTTTTTCTCTCCGTTAGACAAATAAGCGTCCAAGAATGAATAGCTGTATTCTGGCTTAGCGTTTTCTAGCTCAATGACCAACAACTGCTCACCTTCATCGATATCAAATGGCGATGCAAACATAACTCGACCACCAAACGTAGGAATCACCCCCGATGACACTTCAACTTGAGTGTCAACGTTAATAGACGCATTCCCCCAACGGTTTGTAGTCAGGTCATATTTAAACATGCGATAACGCATCTCGGAGTTTGGTAGAATTGGCTTAGCAAATAAGTAGAAACCAACCAAAGATTGGTAACCATCGTTATTTTCTAACCCAAACCCTATCGTATTGTTGCGGCTGTCTTCATACACGTACGTTCTTGAAAGTGACGTTATCCAAGCCGATTTATTCGTCGATGAAGGAATAGATGCTCGTAACGTGCCGCTTTGATCTGTACTGGCGATATCATTAATCGAGATATTGGTTTCCCGGCCACCGGTGATGAGTTTCAAAGAAGGAGTTGTATCATCCGAAATAGTTATCACATTGCTTGAGCCCGGGAACACATCACCTTGATCTGACCAACCACGAGTTTGTAGTTCATCCAGACCGTCCGCTTGGAATACCTGAACTTGCATTGGCCCAGTGTCATTGAAACGGTTGTCGATACTTACGGCCGTGATCAAAAGACCTTCACCTGACAACGCACGGTCGTATTCCGTTTTTCTTCTGTTTTCGAAGTAAGCTCTTGGACCTTGCTGTTTCAAATACGGATCGAGATACACCACACCCTCGCCTTGACGAGTCTCGATCGCGCTAGAACCCGACGCTTCAATCACTTTCGGCTTGATGAAACCAGCAGCTTCCTTACTCCATGCCAACATATTGACCGGCGTTTCCCCTGCATACGTATCACCTTGTTTACTTGCCCAGCTTCCGCCACCCATTAATCCCCATTGGCCAACAGAACCGGAATGTTTGTAGGAGTACAAATCAGGTAGACCAAGCATCAAGTGTCCAAGTTCATGGGCAATCACGCCCATCGTAGATTGATGGTCACCTTGGAAGTCAGCAAACAAGCAGTAATCTCGGATGGTCTTTCCATCGATCTCAATCGCATTATGACTATAACGATGAGGCCAAATGTACGGCGTATTTACCGAACCAGCAGACTTGTCGTACCCCGCAAATACAAACATCACAGACAATTCGTCAGGCGTGATTTTGTCGTCGTTATTCAAATCGTAAGTAGACAAATCCACATAACGGTCTAACTTGTCGTAAGCGGCTTTAAAGGCTTCATTTAACTTACTGTCACAAGTCGCATCATTTTTTGAGTGGCAGTTCGGGTGAGCGATATCCAACGTAAGGTTGATGACACCATCGTTCGCCGTACCTTCCGTTTCTTTCGCAGGCTCTACGATGTAACGTCCGTAGCTATTCTTACTGAAGTAGTCTTTTACACTTTGCTGATTATCACCAAAAATCACGTTGGTGAAGTCATTCACAAAGTCTTGGTTGTTAAAGCTCACCTGAACAACGAGCAAAGGTTGGTGCGTGGGCTCATTTGTTGCGTTTAGTGCCCGAATGGGAGTTTGCTCAAGATATGGCTCATTCATTGGATAAACGTGCTCAGAAGGCAATAAAGAAGACGTCGGGGTGACGCGTTCTTTTAACAGCTCTCTGACTGCTTGTGGCATTTCTAATTTGGCTTCAACCCCAAGAGAAGTGACGACAAAACGCCCATCAACAATTTCATGATTACCATAAAACCACCCTGTCTCTTCATCGTAGACATAAATAATGCCTTCTCTATCTTGATACCAGAAAGATTCTTGATCGCCATAAAGTTTTAATTCTTTCTTTGAACCATCATTTAACTGAAATTGATGCCAAGTTGGCGCAGGCAGCGTATTGGCATGAGCAAAGGAAACCATCAAAGTGCTGATGATTGGAAAATATATTTTTTTCATATACCCGTCGACTAAAATAAAAACCAAGCGTTATGTATATCAAAATCAATTTTTCCTTCCCAATTAACATTTCTACTGAATTTATAAATAATAGTTATTTGTTCAATATCACATAAAAATAGGCGTGTTGAGCATAATACATTTTTATCTAGCCATTAAATTCTATTATTTAACTATACATCAGTAAAAATATATATTTGACGCCCATTTCAAATACAATACTAATTCTATGAAAAATATTAAAACTGCATGTCTTCTATTATCCATGCTTGGTGTTTTAACTGGATGTGGTGGTGATGATTCTTCCGGTGGAGTCAAGACTGTTCCCGTCGCTGGCGTAGATTCTGGCGACAAAAACGATGACAACGCTGACGTAGATTCAACTGTGGATGACGATACAGATACAGATACAGATGATGACAGTACCGTCGATGATGATTCCACGAAAGACGACGATACCACCGACGATGACACCGTGGTAGATGACGATACCGAGCTTTTCCCACACAAAGGAAAATGTACTGTTGAAGATTTTACGGTTGACCGAGTCAATATCGAATCAAGAGTCGCAAACAGTGACTACGAGTGCATGAGAACGTGGTTTTCTCCATCGTTAGAGCAAGCAGACGTCGTCTTCAGTACCATGAGCGTGAGTCGAATTACTGGCGGATTAAAAAAGGCAATTGAAGCTTATAAAGGAACAAAAGAGCAAGCTCAGCAAATATACTATTTAGGTGAGTTCATTAAGGCAGCTTACAAAAACCGACACGATACCTTTGCCAAAAAGTTACAACCTTTCCCATCCGAATTAAGCGTAGATATTGCCAATACCATTCAACAATTTTTGCGCTCACCACACGCTCTAACTGACGGTCGCGAACAGCAAGAAGCGCTCGCATCCATGTTGATTGTTGTTGATAGTATTCGACAACTCGCCATCGCCGCACCCGATGTTTTCGCTATTCTTGATAACTTTTCAGCGGATAAAAGCGACAGCTATTACTACCGTAAAGCCATCAACAATATCTTTATCGCTATGGCTGGACACTCACAAACCAAAGCGTTTTACGATGTGATTGAATCTGACTCAAGTTATATCCATCGTTTGAGTGGTTTTATTACCAACAACGAATGGGCGATAGGCACGGATTCTGAACAACTACTTGGCAATGCCGCGCGAGAGCTCGCTAGGCTGGTAAAAACTGAAGATGCAGAGACAAAAAAAGTCGTTGTCGACACTTTAGATTCTTTGTTAAAGCGCTACCCGCTAGGCGGTAAGTCAGACAGAATTTGGGTTGGCATCGCCGAAATGGTTGACGCTTATGCATCAGATTATCTTGAGCAGCTAGGGCTAAGTAACTCAAAATCCGTATTAAAACAGCGAATAATGACATTCAGTTATGATTGTAGCGGCCCCGCGCGAATTCTTGCTCAAGAGATGACAGAAGCTCAAGCAATTACAAGCTGCGAAACATTAAACCTCAAAGAAGATGACTTCCACCAAACTGTTAACACCGGATATCAGCCTGTCGCTGATGATCATAGCGATAGTGTCGATGTTATTGTTTTTAAAACCAAAAGTGACTACTCGACCTACTCCAGCTTCCTTTTTGATAATACCACCAACAACGGCGGACAGTTCCTTGAGCGAGACCCATCAAAACAAGGAAATGTACCTCGATTCGTCGCTTATCAAAACGGATGGGACGACGACTTTTCGATTCTAAACTTAGAGCACGAATATGTGCATTATTTAGATGGTCGATTCAACCAATACGGTGACTTCCACGACACAATGCGCGAAGGCAGTATCGTGTGGTGGTTGGAAGGTTTTGCTGAATACATGTATTACAAAGAGGGCTACAATGCTGCTCTAGTACTTGGCAAAGAAAAGACGCACACATTGGCAGACGTGTTCAGTACGAACTACAGCGACGGTTTAAACCGTGTGTATCGCTGGGGCTACTTAGCTGTACGCTTCATGATAGAGAAACACCCTGAAGACGTTACTGAACTGTTAGGTTACTCGCGTACCGGCCAATACAAAGAGTGGGTAAAACTGCTTGAACGATTAGGTCCTGCTTACAATACTGAGTTTCATTCGTGGCTGGATGAGGTGACGAAAGACATTGACGATTCGGATATTTCTCAGCCAAAACCGAAAGAGAAGCCTAAGAAAATCGAACTCAATACCAGCATCCAAGTAAGCGGTAAAAAGTTCTCTGAAACGCTCTTCTTTGTCGATGTTTCAGAAAGTTATAATCAACTGGAAGTGTCTATCTCCGGCACTGGTGATGCCGATCTATACGCTTGTTACGACAAAGTATGCCACTACTTCGAGTACGAATGGTCGAACTACACCCATGGCAGTAACGAAACGATTTCAATCCCAAAAAATGAAGACGGGTCGATCAAAATGGGACAATACTATTTCAGCATCAGTGGTCGCGAAGAATTCGACGTAGAACTGTCTGTTGTTGCGAAATAAATTTCTATCATCGTTCATTAGGCACCTGTTTTCTCGATGGTGCTTAATGAACATTAAATATTATTTATAGAGGTATTATAATTCTTAATTTCCTGACGTAATAACTTTAGATATAGAATATGAAACGATGTTTAAGTGTGAGTCAAACATAGTAATAGTAAACGGATAAAGTGGATAATATGAAAAGGAATATGCCTTACCTACCTAGCTTCAAATTGACTGACTTTGATATAAAAACGTTAGTACAACCTATCCTCTGTCCGAGAAGCCAAGAAATTCAATATTACGAAACTTTGTCTAAGATAAGCACTTTTGATAAGAGCAACATAAACAACGATGTATTCTTTTCCATTATAGACAACACGTTTATTCAAACTCTCGCTGTACAACAAATTCGATTTTCTCTTGAAAAATACCCTCACCAACTACACTCTTTTAATATTAAACTCTCTTGCTTAGCTGACGAAGATTTTGTCCGTGAGCTTTTAAGCTTCAATGGTGCTAAGTTTGCTCTTGAGATAAGCGAGCTTGATTGTTATACCGAATCAAAAGAAATACGCGAAAACTTATCAGTGTTACAAGCGAACAATATCGAGATTTGGCTGGATGACTATCACCGTAACAACAAGCTGGCTAACATGTCACTTGGCAAAATACTTTGGGATCGTATCAAGATTGACAAAAGCTTTCTAAAACACGCCGACCAAGAGTCTATACAAGCACTAGAGTACTTCTTAGCCCCTTTCTGCTTACACGGATTGATCTTCGAGGGTGCTGAGTACATCGAACATCATAAGATGTTAAAGACAAGCCACTCATTAACTCAAGGTTACTATTACTTTAGACCATCCCCGATAAACTCTCTCGACTCAAAACCGCGCGTTGCCGACTCAATCAAACTCTCCTATGCAGGTTAAATAAAGCAAAGCAATTTGAACAGTCCCACTGTTGTTCATTTTTGTATTCCTTATTTAAGGCCATTATGTCGCAACTAAATGCCTTTGATATTGGTCCGAGATCGTGAGAGGAACACGTTGAAACTCTGTTTCTAAATGATAAGGGTTCCTGAACGTTTTCCGCTACAAGATAAAGTGTTAAGATCCTCACATCTATGCTGTCGTAGTTTCAGGTGACCGATATCGTACCTTTGATACCCCACCTCATACTTTTCACAGCTTAACCATAAATTTAAAGGCATATTTTCAAATGGTTAACAACTCAATCCAGTGGTTTCCTGGCCACATGCACAAAGCGCGTAAAGAGATCGAAGAAGCCATCCCGCAGGTGGATGTGATCATCGAAGTACTGGATGCTCGTATTCCTTTCAGTAGCGAAAACCCTATGATTTCAAAAATCCGCGGTGAAAAGCCTGTTGTAAAAGTGCTAAACAAGCGCGATTTGGCTGATCCAGAGCTGACGCAACTGTGGATTGACCATCTTGAGAAAGAACAAAACGTAAAAGCAATGGCAATTACGACTTCTGAGCCTCAAGAAGTACATAAAATTATGGAGCTTTGTCGTAAGCTTGCGCCACACCGTGAAGAAGTTGGTAAAAACATTCGTACCATGATCATGGGCATCCCAAACGTGGGTAAATCGACCATCATCAACACACTGGCTGGTCGCACTATCGCAGTAACGGGTAACCAACCAGCGGTAACGCGTCGCCAACAACGCATTAATTTACAAAACGGCATTGTCCTGTCTGACACACCTGGGATTCTTTGGCCAAAAGTGGAAAACCCGCATAGTGGTTTCCGTTTAGCGGCAACGGGGGCCGTAAAAGATACAGCAATGGAGTACGACGAAGTTGCGTTTTACACTGTTGAGTATCTAGCAGCACATTACCCAGAACGTCTAAAAGAACGTTACCAAATCGAAGAACTGCCAGAGTCTGACATTGAGATCATGGAAGAAATTGGCCGTCGTCGCGGCGCGCTACGAGCAGGTGGCCGAGTAGATCTTCATAAAGTATCTGAGATTCTACTTCACGAGCTTCGACAAGGTACACTAGGACAAATCACTCTTGAGCTTCCTGAGATGATTACTCAAGAACTGATCGAAGTCGAAATAGAAACGGCTCGCAAAGAAGAAGAGAAAGCGAAACGTAAGGAAGAACGTCGTAAACGTTACTTACGTAACAAACGCTAAGCTCTTTTTCTCACTCTATTCCTAGGCGCGATTTTCGCGCCTTTTTTGTCCGCCACTTTTACACCCAACTAGATAACCCCGCCTCATCAACGTAACCACTTTTTGTCGTATTTACGTGGAACTTTGTACTACATTTTTTACGGCGTACAAGCACAAAAAACCATGTTTATTTATTGAACACAAACTAGTTTAGACCCCCGTAGCCTAAGGAGTTACAGCCACCATCCAACCCTTAAATATCGAGTTTGCAAGCGCTAGCAAAGTTATGCAACTTGATTAGTGACACTCTCCCCAAAATCTTCAATATAAATAAGGTCAGCGCTGGCGTTTTTCCAAATCACAAAGAGATTTATTATGTGTACTAAAAACGAAACTAAACCACTGCCCTCTTTTATCGAGGAACGCCTTAATTTCCATATTCAAGATTTAATTAAATCTAACGAAAATCAAAAGCACCTCGTTCTTGGCAAACGACCGTCCGAAAATGCTGTGGTTATGCAAAGCAATGATTACCTTTCGCTCTCTCACAATGAGCTCATTCAGAAAGCGCATCGAGACGCAATTTCTGAACGAGATGACAATGTCGTGATGTCAGCAATCTTCTTGCAAGATGATCAATCAAAACCCGCCTTTGAGCACCAGCTAGCGACGTTTGTCGGCATGGAAAGTTGTTTGTTGTCACAATCAGGATGGGCAGCCAATATTGGTTTACTGCAAACCATCTGCGCTCCAAACCTTCCCGTATACATCGACTTTTTCGCTCATATGTCGTTGTGGGAAGGAGCACGCACCGCTGGAGCGCAGATTCATCCTTTCATGCATAACAACATGAATCATCTGCGCAAGCAGATCCAACGCCACGGTGCGGGAATCATCGTTGTCGATTCTGTGTATAGCACGATTGGCACAATCGCCCCGTTACGTGCCATCTACGAAATGGCGAAGGAGTTCGATTGTGGCTTAGTGGTAGATGAATCCCATTCATTAGGCACACACGGACCAAAGGGGTCTGGATTATTACAAGAACTGGGACTAACACAGATGGTGGATTTCGTTACCGTAAGTTTGGCTAAAACGTTCGCCTACCGCGCTGGTGTGATATTAGGCCCGAACAAGCTAGCACAATCGCTGCCCTTCGTGGCCTATCCTGCGATTTTTAGCTCAACGGTTTTGCCACAAGAAGTCGTGCGTTTAGAAAAAACACTTGAGGTAATTAAAGCGGCTGACGACAAACGTGAATGTTTGTTCAAGCGAGCCAAAGAACTCGCGATCGGATTAAAACGTATTGGGTTTAACATTCGCAGCGAATCGCAGATTATTGCTCTTGAGTGTGGAAGTGAGAGAAACACTGAACGAGTACGCGATTTCCTTGAAGAAAGAGACGTTTTCGGTGCGGTGTTTTGCCGACCTGCCACGGGCAGAAACAAGAACATCATTCGATTTTCTGTCAATGCCGACATGACAGCTCAACAAGTGGATCACGTCTTATCGGCTTGTCAGGAGGCATTTGACCATCCCGACTTAGAGTTTGTGTAAATTGATTCGTAGTGGACGCTGAGCCTACGCTTGGCTCCAGTGAAAGGTCAGAGCTCAGTTCAATCCTGAGCTCTGTTTTAAATCCAGTTAGCAATTTTATCGAAAAGGCGATTCTTATCAGCGGGTTTAACGATAAAGTCGGACATGCCGGATGAGCCAATTTTATCTAGCGTCACAGGAGAACTGTCTCCCGTATGCGCAATAATCGGCACAGATGCATACGGCTTTTCTGAGTTACGGATACGTCGCGACGCTTCTACTCCATCCATGATTGGCATCTCAATATCCATTAAAATCAGATCGATATTTTCTTTTTCAAGAGTGTCCAATGCTTGCTGACCATCTTCCTTTTGTACCACTTCAAATCCCTGCTTCTCTAGTAACATCGCCGTAAACTTACGCAGAGACTCGTTATCATCCACAACCATGATGGTTCGCTTGATGGATTTATCTAAAGGCGCAGATGGCAAGGTTGACGAGATATAAGTGGAATCGTAAAGCAAACGTTCAATCGTAGCTTTGGTGTTTAGCAGCCACGCTTGAGTCTCTACCCAAATCGGGTCATGGCCAGCTTTTTTAGCTCGTTGTGCAGGTTTGTGCTCAAAAAGATACACCACACGCGCTTCAGTAAATGAAAGTAACGATTCGATTCTGTCTAATTGGTTTTCTAAAACATCAAGGCTTTCCACATCGACGAATATCAGGTCAAATTCAAACTCGTATTCTTTCTTTTTAAAGACGCTTTTTACATCTAAAACGGTGACATCAAATCCCATGAAGCGACTAATATCAGCCATTTTTTGCACGATAATGTCTTGATTACTGACCAATAAAATCGATTTCATTTTGGTCAGCTCATCTTTAATTTCCGTTACCGTATCTGAAGTGATAGGCGGAAAAGTCAACGTAAACTGTGACCACTCTCCCGGCTGGGAAATGCACTTAATATTACCACCAAATGAACGCATGACTTTCTTACAGAACGGTAGTCCAAGACCATAACTGCCCGATTTACCTGTGGTATAGAAGTCCTGAAAGATATGTCGAATTACATCTGGCGCGATACCTGAGCCATTGTCCGTCACTACAATTTGGTTGACCGTGTCATTACTTTGCATACTCACATGAATATGAAACTCATCTGAGCTGCGATGATGAAATGCGTTCTTAAACAAGTTATACATGACGTACTTTAACAATGTATCGCTACCCAAAAAGTCAAACTCACTTCTTGCATCGAATGAGATCGCGAACCTGTCTGTCGAACGTTTATAACTGAAACTCTCAATGGCTTTTTCAACCACCGATTGAGCAGAATATCTTTTGAAGGAAGAGCGAGATACGCGGTTTTCATCAATCGATGTGAGCAATAAATCGATTGTCTCGTTGCCTGAATGAATAATGTTCATCGCATCTTCGCTCACTTCACGGAGCAAGGTTACGTCTTCACCACTCATCACATACTGATCTTTTTCGCCCATCGCCTTTTTGTTAGGCAAGACAGACTGAATAACATCTATCGACGTACATAAGCCACTGAGTGGATTACGCATTTCATGAGCAATACCAGCGCCAAACGACTTAGCGAGCGATACTTTTGCTTCATGCTCGACCTGATTTCGGAAATAGAACATGTTGCCAAACACATAAATAAACAAAAATATCGGCACATGCGTCCAATCCATTGTGATATCGAGATGAAAGCCTTTCGCGATCCACGCAAAAAACGTCGCTAGACCAATACCAGCGAACGTCTGAGCAAACATGACCCTTGTGACATGAACCAACAAAATATGCAGGAAAATAGCCGACATGAATGACATCACCCAAACATTGGACCAATCATTCATGAGCAACATATAAAAAAAGAAGAAAGGTAAACAGGTCGTAATCGTTATTTGATAATAGACGTGCACGTACTTTCGCCATGATGACGACAAACGGTTACGAAAAATGATGCCAAAAAACAGTGCGGAACAGAACAAACGTAGCGGCAAGTTTTCATAGGATTGCGGGAACATGAAGTCCCAAACGAAGTAGTAGAGCGGGAAGCCAATAAATCCCATCCAACCAACTAATGTTAAATTGGGCTCTGCGTACTCATATACCTTACGTATCGAATCCATACTATCTAATTTGTCTACTCCGCCTGACGTTCAAAGTTGTGACTTGCTATCTTTTTTATAATCACGTTGTTTTGTAATTATATATTACTTGCCAAATATAAGCAGCGCGAAATCCGTCAATTTATTCGCGATGCTTGTCTTTAAATTCAGTCTTTTATCTAAGTTCAGCTTGATTTCACGAAATTTTTGGTAACGAGTTCAATTGCATATTATTTTATTGTGATTCAAGTAGAATCAACTTATGCGAGGGCAACGCGAATGTTGTTCTCACTCATCTTCGTTTGATTACTCTGCCCAACTCACAAATCAAAGGTGTTCTATGGAAAGCTCTCAAATTAAAAATGTTGTTTTCGATGTCGGCAACGTACTGGTTCGTTGGTCACCTCCAGAGATTGTACGCTTAACATTTGGTCATTCCGTAGATGCAGAACAAATGGCGAAAAGACTGTTCTCAAACAAGATTTGGCTAGACCTCAACAAAGGTTTGATCAGCGAAGAAGAGGCAATACACCGTTATCAACAAGAACTCGACTTAACGGCTGAAGAATGTTGCTGTTTCTTCTACTACGTAAAACAGACTCAGATTCAACTGTTCGGCAGTGTTGAGCTTTTACAAAAGGTGAAGCAAGCGGGTTACGGTGTCTACGCACTAACTGATAATGTTGTAGAAATTGTCGAACACTTAAAATCAACGTACGATTTTTGGCCTCTTTTTGATGGCGCGATTGTGTCTGCCGAAGTCGCGCTTTTAAAACCTCAACCGGAAATTTATCAAGCGCTTCTCTCCCGCTACGACTTAAACCCATCAGAAACCGTTTTTCTGGATGATATGCCTTACAACGTCGAAGGGGCCAAACAGGTGGGCATGGCTGCTATTCAGTTTGAAAACGCGAGCCAATGTGAAAGTGAGTTAAAGGAAATGGGCCTGTCTTTTTAACTCGCCAGATTGTTAACTATCCCGCAAACAAAAAAGAGCAGCGTCAGTGCTGCTCTTATCGTCTCCGTTCTTCGCTTAGAAAGCGTTATGAATAGATGACGTTTTCCTCAATGCCACTTACCAGCGCTTGCGCGTTAGACCAACGGAACACTTTTTCCATTACTTCTGTTCCGCCCGGAGCACGCCACGTACGCTCTTGGCATTCTTGTCCACCAATATGTTGATAGAACGAAATCGCTGGTGTGTTTTGCGAGACAACTTCTAGATACAATCCTGAATCTTTGAAGTATTGCTGTTGCCACTCTGCAACGGCAAGCAAGAGTTGTTTGCCGATACCACGACCACGATAGCTATCATCAACATGCAGAGCGTCAATGAATGTACCGCGCTCAAAGTCATGATTGCCGAAGACACAGACAAAGCCGAGTAACAAGCCCCCCTCTTCTGCAAGAACGATATGTTGGTTAAATGGAGGATTGGTTAAGCGAGTTTGCCAAATCAACAATTTGTCGTCGATTGCTTCGCTGTCCAAGTAAGTGTTCGTTAAAATGCCTCGGTAGTGACGTTTCCAACTGTCCGCATGCAATTGAGCAATGCGCTCATAGTCCTTATATTCCGCTAATCGTAATTCCATTACGTATTCCTATTTTCTTACATTTTTGCTTTCCACAGAGCCTTGGCATATTCCACCTTTATAAAGCCAATTACTTGGCAGATTTCATACACCTCAAGCCATAGCTCATTTTTTAATACTACTCATTATTAAATTAAAAGCAAAATATCCCAGTTAGAATTCCGGCTCAGCTCAACAGGAATAGTCACATTTATCTAACTTTAATTTGACTTACACGTGTTCGCTGATATTCTAGCGAACAGTTGTTAGCTCAAAGTTAGGAATACCTCAGTGAATCAAAACAAACCACCATTTATCTGGTTGAATATATTGATTTTTTCAGCCAGTTTTGTTCTAACGTTTATTGTAATGCCTTGGTACGCATATCATTATGGACTGGGCTGGGAGCACTTGATTTGGGGTATCCTTGCATTCAGTTTCACTAACCTGTCGATTACTGCGGGATATCATCGCCTTTGGAGCCATAAAACTTACGAAGCTCATCCTGTATTACGTGCAATTTTCGCGATTGGCGGCGCTTTTTCTCTCCAAAACAGTGCATTACACTGGTCTTCTGATCACCGAGTGCATCACAAACATGTCGATAACAATGACAAAGATCCCTACTCCGCCAAACGTGGCTTTTGGTATTCACATATTGGCTGGATGTTGCGCGACTACAATAAGTCTAAAGAAAATGAGTACACCAATTGCCGCGATCTAAAACGCGATGGGATTGTGATGTGGCAACACAAGTACTACGTGCCGTTAGCTTTGCTGACTAATATCGGTTTCCCTGTAGCTTTGGGTCTTATCTATGGGGATGTTTGGGGAATGCTGCTGGTTGTTGGCGCAGCTCGCCTGTTCTTGAGCCATCACACAACCTTCTTTATTAACTCTTTGGCGCATGTTTGGGGCAAGCAAACTTTTACGGACAAAAATACGGCCCGCGATAACGGTGTCTTAGCCTTCTTTACCTTTGGCGAGGGTTACCACAATTTTCACCACATCTTTGAAAATGACTACCGCAATGGTGTTTATTGGTGGCACTACGATCCAACTAAATGGCTGATCAAGTCTTGTTCTTGGTTGGGACTGACGTCCAAGCTTCGCACTACATCAACTTTCCGAATTGAAAAAGCGCGAGCAACCCAGTTGTTGAAGAAAGCGAAAGAGAAACTGGAGTCCAAACCCAATGCGCAAACTGTTCTCGATCAACTTCAGCAAGAGTTTGATGCATTGGTTCACCACATGCAGGAATACTACGAAGCACGCAAAGAGTTGCTCGGAGAAAAAACTGCAAGCGTAGTGAAGAAATACGAGTGCTCTGTATCAAAATTGAAGTATCAACAACTTAAAACTGAGTTTGAGCGTCAACAACGCAGTTGTAACTTGATGATCCGTCGTTACGCATAATGCATTAAGTTGCTGAATAAGCCCCGCTTAGTCGGGGCTTTTTGTTTATTTTAGCCGTTACAAATGTGATCTAACTCGAATAATGTTTTTCGATTACTTTTAATTATTTCATCTGCATTTCATTCACCAATCTGCTTATATTTTCTTTCCATTAAAACCCAAAAAACCAGCACATAACACCTACAAAACGAAATTGAAACAAGAGAATCTGTCGGATTTAATTATTAAATTATTATTTGTTTTAGATCATGCAAGTCCCAGATTAGCCTCGTGCCACAGTTAAGAATTCTGTAAATTCCTTGTCATAAATTGAAACAGAATCTTTCTTTTTTTCATAACATCTGGAGACCCCTATGCTAGAGCTCTTAATTGGCTTGGTAGTAACCATTGCGGTGGGCTATTTCATTGTCAAAGGTTACAAGGCAGCTGGCGTACTTTTAACCGCTGGTATCAGTTTGCTTCTTATGACTGGCTTTTTGGGCCATGACGTTCTGCCATCAAGCATCACCTCAACCGGTAACATGGTGACAGACTCGCTAGAATACGTGAAATACATGCTGCAATACCGTGGCGGCGGCCTTGGTATGCAAATCATGTTGCTATGTGGTTTCGCTTCTTACATGACTCACATCGGCGCGAACAACGTTGTCGTGAAACAGTTCTCTAAACCGCTTTCTGTTATCAAGTCTCCTTATGTCCTTTTGGTAGCGGCTTACATTGTGGCGTGTTTGATGTCTCTAGCGGTGAGCTCTGCAACAGGCCTTGGCGTTTTATTGATGGCAACCCTATTCCCAATGATGGTTGCGATGGGTATCTCTCGTCCTGCTGCTGTGGCAGTGTGTGCATCTCCTGCTGCTATTATTCTTTCTCCTACTTCAGGTGACGTCGTTATCGCTGCAGAAAAGTCTGGCTTGGCGCTAGATGTGTTTGCGGTACAAACTGTTCTTCCTGTTTCGATTTGTGCAATCGTCGTAATGGCGGCGGCAGCTTTCTTCTGGAACAAATACCTAGATAAGAAAGAAAATACGCCGATGGAAAAAATCGACGTATCAGAAATTAAAGCAGATGCACCAGCGTTTTACGCAGCACTCCCATTCTTACCAATCATCGGTGTGTTCCTATTTAATGGCCGTACGATTCCTGGTCTTAGTCTAGATATCTACACCATCGTTGTGGGTTCTATTTTCCTTGGCGCACTTATCCATTATGTCGTGAACAAATTCGACGGCAAAAAAGCGCTTGAAGATTTAGACTCATGCTACGCAGGCATGGCCGATGCATTTAAAGGCGTTGTGATGTTGTTGGTTGCGGCTGGCGTATTTGCACAAGGTCTGATGTCTATTGGTGCTATCGATAACCTACTTCACCTTGCCGATAACGCAGGTGCGGGCGGCGTTGCACTAATGCTGATCCTAACAGGTCTAACCGTTGCAGCGGCTATTGCTACTGGTTCTGGTAACGCGCCTTTCTATGCGTTTGTAGAACTTGCGCCTTCTCTAGCGGCGAAAATGGGCATCAACCCAGCGTTCTTAATCATCCCAATGCTTCAAGCATCAAACCTAGGTCGTACCATCTCGCCAGTATCTGGCGTAATCGTTGCGACATCAGGTATGGCAAACATCAGCCCATTTGAAGTTGTAAAACGCACTTCAGTGCCTGTGCTTGCTGGCCTATTGACGGTAATCATCGGTACTATGGTACTTGTTCCGATGACAGCTTAATCACGGATTAGAATTTCTACATTCCACAAGGCTCGGCTTTCACGCCGGGCCTTTTTATTTTGCTCTCCTTGAGAATCCTTTCCCTTTGTTCTTATCCCAAATGGCTCTCATATTTCTTACGCAATACGTGCCATATTTAAAAATACCCCACATTATAAGTAAGTCTAATTTGCTTAATATCTCAACTACTTATATAAAACACTGATACATTCACAAAATGGAACTCACTATGACTGCACTGATTGTCTTTATTGTTATTGTTCTGCTGGTTGTGGTTTACGCAATCAGTATTTACAACAAGCTCGTTACTCTACGAAATCGCTTTAAAAACAGCTTCGCTCAAATCGAAGTTCAACTGAAACGTCGATACGACCTAATTCCGAATTTAGTAAACACCGCTAAAGGTTACATGGAGCATGAGAAGGAAACGTTTGAACGCGTTATCCAAGCTCGCAACCAAGCAATAGCAGGTTTAAAAGCCGCCAGTGATGCACCAGATAGTGATGCTGCAATTAGCCAGCTTAGCCAAGCAGAAGGCATGTTACAAAACGCTCTAGGCAAACTGAACGTTGTGGTAGAAGCCTACCCTGAATTGAAAGCAAACGAGACGATGAGCCAACTCCAAGAAGAGCTAACCAGTACCGAAAACAAAGTCGCGTTTGCCCGCCAAGCATTTAATGATGCCGTGACCAGCTACAACACTTACAAGCAAACATTCCCACCCGTTATCTTCGCGAACACATTTGGTTTCCAAGACGGTAAGTTACTTGAGTTTGCAGACACAGAAGCAATCCAAGAAGCGCCGAAGGTTGCGTTCTAATGGACTTTTTTCATCATCAAGACACTGCGCGCCAGCGAACTGGACTTTTGGTGATGCTATTCACTTTGGCCGTTTTAGCCATCACAGGGCTAGTGAGTGTCATTTCGATTGGCATCTACTTTTATTTCACTGGCGAACCGTTCACCACTCAATCCATCATCAGTTATTGTTTGTTGAGCTTTGTGGGCGTGCTAACGGTTGTTAGCATCAGCTCATTCATTCGTCTTAGTGAGCTAAACGCCAATGGTGGACGTGGCGTTGCAGAAAGTATCGGCGGCAAGTTGATTTCGACAGACACGTCAAATGCGAAACACCGCCAGTTACTCAATGTTGTGGAAGAAATGTCCATCGCGTCGGGAATTCCCGTGCCACCAGTTTATGTGATGGCGGAAGAGCACGGCATCAACGCGTTTGCTGCAGGCATGAGCATTGATGATGCCGTCATCGGAGTAACGCAAGGAGCACTAGATGCGTTTAGCCGTGACGAACTTCAAGGTGTAATTGCCCATGAGTTCAGCCACATCTTAAATGGTGATATGCGGTTGAATACTCGTCTGATTGGTGCGTTATTTGGCATTACCTGCATTGCTCATTTTGGTCATCTGATCTTGGATAACTCGAACAGCACTCGTCACGTATCGCGTAGTTCTTCTGATTCAAACAAAGGCTTCGCTGTCATCATACTGATTGCGATTGTCTGCTTGGTGCTGGGTTGGTTCGGAACCTTGTTCGGCAACATGATCAAAGCAGCGATTTCGCGCCAACGCGAGTTTTTAGCTGACGCCAGTGCCGTGCAGTTCACTCGCAACGATCAAGGGATTGCGGGAGCGTTAAAGAAGATTGGCAGTAACGTTCAAGGCTCTACTTTAAACACGAAAGCCAGTGATGAAATGAGCCACATGATGTTTGGACAGAGTAAATTGTCCGGTTTCTCTAGTTTGTTCGCGACACACCCACCATTGGACGAAAGAATTCGAAGAATCGATCCCAATTGGGACGGAATCTACGCTCAACATTCTCATGCTCAAAGCACGGCGTTTGATAACGAACAAGTCAGTGGCTTTGCCGTAGGTGGCGGCTCTCCTGCTTCGCAATCTGCCTCACCATCGGAGCAATTGAGTGAGACAGGCAAACAGTTGATCAGTCAATTACCACCAGAGTTAGTTGATATCGCACGTGAACCATATAGCGCCCGATTTATCGCATTCGCCCTCATTTTTGATGGCAGCGATATTCAGCGCGAAATGATTAAGTCGTACGTTCCACTCGCATCGCAATCTACATTGCTTCCCTGGTTAGATTACGACTTACCACTTCATCTGCGTTTCCCATTACTCGAACTCGCTCTGCCGGCGCTTAAATCGCTGAGTGAAGCCCAGAAAATCAGCCTATGTAAAGTGCTACGTGAGCTCTCAGAGACGGATAATCAATACTCGCTAGCCGAATGGTGTGTCATCAACTTACTAGAAAAGCAGCTACTCGCCTCTTTTGGGTTCATCAAACAACACAAGACGTTGAAGCAACTAGAGGAAAGTGTGTTCTGGCTATTGCGAGAACTGGCATGGGTCAGCCACTCTCAAGCAGACAAAGCTCAGCGCGCCTACCATTGTGCCCTCGCCCATTTAGGCTTTCCTGAAGTGAAGTTAGAACCAGCTAACAGCAATTGGCATTTAAGTCGCGCCGCATTAGAGTTGTTGCTGCAACTGAAACCCAAAGACAGACGAATGTTCGTCAAAGCTTGTCGACTCGCGATTGAATCAGATGGGGAAATTACCGTTGCGGAAGGAGAACTCTATCGCGTCATTGCTTGCTTCCTTGAAGTGCCGGAACCACCGCTTACCATCTCGGGTTAGCTCAGGCGTGTCTTTTTAAGCCTTTCGCTCCAAACGAAGGTTATTTACTTCAACTTCAGAAGAAACTTCACGCCAAATAGCGAAGTATCACCAAAACAAAAACGCCAGCGTTAATCGCTGGCGTTTTCATATTTGTCAGTATCAAAGCGCTAAATTAAGCTGCTTTAAATCGCTCTGGAATTTGCGTGATGCTTTCACGATAGCTGAACCACAAGTACGTAACAGCAAGTGAAAAGAAAAGATAAGACAACGCAAACACGATTGGTGAAGTAATCAATTGCGCAGACATACCCCACATAACACCTACAACCGTAATAGTCAGTTTAGATAACATGCCGCAAATCAATAAAAACAGCGCTAACTGCGGAAAACGCGAGCTACGGAAAGCAAAGAAATAACAGCTACCCACTGCCAGAGAAGCAATAGATAAACCTAACATAAATGAATGGATGTGATCTGCAGATGCTACACCAGCAGAAACAGAAGCCATGAGTAATAGGAACAATTTCATAAGTCACCTCACAACAAGTCTAAAAAAGCATCCCTTCATAAATGAAAACTCATTTTGCGCCCCATTTTGCTTATCTAGATCGCAATATCAAGCACATTTTTTATTCACTTTCGTCCTTGCTGACAACTCAGAGCGCGCACTTTACATACAGTTAACAAGCAGAATTTTATAAAGCCTTTAAATTCGGCACTTCGGCTGCTTAGCACTTATTTTGAGCACTTTTGTTACAAAAAATTAACTCAAAAACATTTTGAAACTATTTACAGGAAATGTGAGCTAAACGTCGAGTCGTTCTGAATTCACTCAGTTGCACTTAGCTTTACAGGATTGAAAACAAAGCACATTACGTTAGATCAACATTTTTCCTATATACAAAACCATCAATTAACAATTGATTTTATATTTTCAAATTATTTTTAGATCTGTAAGTAAAAAGAGATTCCAATCACATCTTTATTGGTTATAATCCGCGCTCATTGCGTTAAACGTTGAAAAACGCAAACTAATTTTGAGAAAAAACATCTTTAAACCAACACCTCTTTGCGTTGTAGCAAGAGGTAAAACTGAGAATGAAAATGAGCAAGATTGATAAAGCTATGCGCATCCTGCTTGCAGGGTTCTGTATCAACCTTTGTCTTGGCATCCTGTATGCTTGGAGTGTATTCAACAAGGCATTGGTGACTGAATCAGGCTGGAGTGCTGCAGAAGCTTCTGCACCTTACGCAACTGCAACGATCACCTTCTCTATCTGTCTTCTTGTTGCAGGTATCCTTCAAGACCGTATGGGTCCGCGTATGATCCTTATCCTAGGTACTGTTCTTACAGGTCTAGGCATGATCGCATCTGGCTTTGTTGATTCTCCACTAATGCTGAACATTACGTTTGGTGTGATCACAGGTGCAGGTATCGGTTTTGGTTATGCATGTCTGTCACCTTCTGCGATGAAGTGGTTCCACGCTTCGAAGAAAGGTATGGTCAACGGCATTATTGCGGCAGGTTTTGGTCTAGCGGCTATCTACCTTGCGCCAGTAACGTCTGCGCTGATCGACAGCATGGGCATTCAAACCAGCTTTATGGTTCTTGGTGTTGGTATTCTAGCGATTGCGGTTCCTCTTGCAGCAACCATCAACAACCCACCAGCAGACTACACACCTGCAGAGCCGAAAGTAAAAGAAGGCCAAGCACCTAAAGCGGTGAAAAAGTCAGATGACCTGACTTGGAAAGCAATGTTGAAAACGCCACAGTTCTACTCCCTATGGATCATGTACGCGTTCGCAGCTTCTGTTGGTCTAATGATCATCGGTAACATCACGACAATCGCCAGCGTTCAAGCAAACTTGCCAAACGCGGTTTACCTTGCGTCCATTCTTGCTGTATTCAACTCAGGCGGTCGTGTTGCTGCGGGTATGCTTGCAGATAAAATCGGCGGTGTTCGTACGCTTCTACTCGCGTTCGTTCTACAAGGCGTAAACATGGTGTTGTTCGCAACGTTCGATTCTGAGTTCACACTCATCATCGGTACAGCAATCGCAGCGGTAGGTTACGGTACGCTTCTTGCGGTGTTCCCTACTCTAACGGCTGAGTTCTACGGTCTGAAAAACTACGGTACTAACTACGGTGTGCTTTACACTGCATGGGGTATCGGTGGTGCAATCGGCGCAGCAGTTGTTGGTTTCTCGATGACAAATGGCGACGGCTACACCTTGGCTTACACTATTTCTTCAGCAATGATGGCTGTATGTATCGTACTTGCGCTCATCACTAAGCCACTGTCTGAAGCGAAAGTAGCACAGCTAAAAAACGCATAATTGCGAATTGATTTGATAGCGAAAAGGCTTAACCTATGGGTTAAGCCTTTTTTGTTATCGGTCGTTTATGGAAAGCCCAATCGAACTCGCACCAGACTACTATCTAGAGAACTTCTTTAAGCTGACTCACCACGCAGTAACGTGGTACAGCGATTTACTGACCGAGGAAGAACACACCTGGCTTTGTTCATTTAATTCCTTGAACAAATACGCCCAGTGCCTTTTAGTGCGTTTATACAGCCGAAAAGGATGTTGGTTTCGAAGCGATAAACTCAATTATCAAGAAATCCCATTCATCGATGCTGCGCTGGCGGAACTAGGCGAACAGGATTTCATCTCGCTATCCCCACCACTTTCTCATCAAGAGTTGGCGGCTAACTTACTGACCAAACCAGAGATCTCCGCGCTTTATCCCGAACTGCCGAAATCACTCAAGAAAGACGCCCTTGTCGAACGTTTGAGTAATACGGAATTTGATCGCGTAGAGCAACTTGAGTTTACGATCGTCAGACTCAATTCCGCCCACATGATCGACGTGTTGCTCACTCTGTTTTTTGCCAACACCCATCAAGACTTAAGTCAGTTTGTGCTTGATGACTTAGGTCTACATCAGTTCGAGCAATATCAATTGAGTAAAGTGCGCCGCTTCTTTAATTCACGAGAGCAAATAGACCGCTTAATTGAACTGAGCCAACTGGCCAACCTGTACTGGCAATTTGACCGAAAAGACAAAGCCAATCTCGACCTTCTTGTTGAGGCGATGCCTCACCCTGTTCATCATCCTTATGTGGATCGTAAACGTGAGCACATGTTGAATGACATCGCACGTGACTACGAACGGATTGATGAGCTAGAGACTGCCCTATCTCTATTTGGCCAAACTCAGCTTACGCCAAGCCGAGAACGACGCGCACGCATCTATGACAAACTGAACCATGATGATTTATTTAGTGACATTGTCACAGAGATGCTTCACTCACCGATCGATGTGTCTGAGCTCGAAGTCGCACAAAAACTTGAGCAGCGGCTGAAACGAAAACAAGGTGAGAAAGTGCCAAGAGTGACAAAGCCAACCTGTATGGAGTACCGAGTTGAACTGGATTTATCTCAACAGAGAGTCGAACTCGCCAGCAAAGCGCACTTTGAATCTTTAGGCTGGAGTGTGTTTTACGCCGAAAATGCACTGCTGAATGCATTACTTGGGCTCACTTTTTGGGATGCGATTTTCGCTCCCATTGAAGGGGCATTCATCAATGCCTATCAACACCGTCCTCTGGATTTGTACCATTCCGATTTTGTAGCAAAGCGCCAAGCACTGATTGATGAAGCTTTCGCACAGTTAGAATTGGGTAATACACAAGCGATTTTAGCGAAATACGATGAAAAGTTTGGTATCAGCAATCCGTTTGTTCAATGGAACTTAATAGGCAAGAAATTGCTTGAACAGTCACTCAACACCATTCCTACCCGCACATTACTCGAACTATTTAAGGTTCAGTTAAGCGATCTTAAGCTTTACCGTAATGGGATGCCGGATCTGATTGCTTTTAGAGACAACGAGTTCGAGTGGATTGAAGTAAAAGGGCCCGGCGATAAACTCCAAGATAACCAATGGCGTTGGATCAAAGAGTTTTCTCGCCTTAATGTGCCATTTGCAGTGTGTTACGTCACCGCGCGAAAAGAAGATGAAATGCGGATTGACTAGCTTTTAGGCTTTGCAGAAGTCAGCACTCTTTTCTGTTTTAGCTGGTCAATCACATAGCTTGGTGCGACTTTTTCTAGTTCCGCCAAGCATTCATCCGTTTTCGGATTATCGTAACGAATATAGATATCACAAACCGCGTATAGCTGCTCTGGCGCGCCTGAAATCAAGTAAGCCTGTTCAAAAGATTTCACAGCCTTATCGACACTGAACTCTTCTTGTAGCACACCATTCAAATACCAAAAATAACTATTGTTTTTCGCCATGTTAGCCGCTTTTTCGATTTCATTTGCGGCTTGCTCTTTGTCGTTTAAACGAACGAGCGTCAAAGATTTCGAATAATGCAGGGCGGCATTGTCTGGAAGGCGTTCAATCGCTTTATCTAGTGTATCAATCGCTTCTTGCTCACGTTGCTGCGCGCGGTAATTGTCGGCTAAGTTCAGCCAAACATCTGGGTTTTCCGGCATTTTGGATAACAATGCTTGATAGATATCGTCCGCTTGTTTCCAGTTTTCATGCCAGCGATACACATCGGCTAACAGCAATTGGGTGTTGTTATCCGTTCCGCTCTTTAAACTCGCTAAAAGCTCGTCCACAGGCTTTTCTATCGCTGGTCTTTGCGCTTCTGTCAAAACAGAATAGTCACGCACTAAGTTCAGTGCTGCCGCAATACGCACGGAAGAGGATTCGTCTTTAAGTAGTGGTTCCACCATGCGCCAGCGGTTTTCGATCGCGTAAGGTTGCGCGCCGACTATCGCAGCTTCGCGAATTGCCGCGTCTTTATCTTGTAAACCTCGAGCAACAGCCACCAGAGCATTCTGGTTTGGGTAATTACCCAGTTCGCGCAGCGCTTGAACACGTTGTTCGGTCGGCAACTTTTGGTCTTGGGCTTGATAAGCGAGCTTAGAAATCACTTGCTGCGGCGTTGGTTGTTGCACTTGCTCTGCCGCAGTCGGCTGAGCTTGCGTTTGTTCCGTCGGCGTTTGCGCCATAACAGAATGATTAACGACCACGCCTAATGTGACCGCCAATAACGACTTAGAAAGCATCTTCACTTTGTTCGGTCGACGTTTGCGCGGTGCCAAACACGGTGTCTTTAACAGGGGGGCTTCTGTAGACAATGACATACCAATTCCTCAAAATTTTGTTTCGAATACTGGGCGTTGTTCACTCTCTTGGCGCACGACTGAATCGCTGTATTTGCCATGAGCCACCACGTTACCCGTTGCACGTAAAATGTATGCCATCGCTTTGTCAGTATGTGCAAAGAATTTCTTCCATCCTGCACATAAATAGTTAAGTCCCGGCTCACCATCACGAGTACGAATGAAACGGTTTTTCGGGCATTCACCGTAGCATGCAAACTGATACTCACAGTCTCGACATTGCTGCGTTAACAAGCGAGATTTTGCAAAACCGAACTTCTGTTGCTCTTTGCTGTAGGCCAGTTCATCCAGCTTGTCATGATGAATATTGCCAATTTTGTACTCTGGATAGACGTAATGATCACACGCAAACACATCGCCATTTGGCTCCATCGCTAACCCCTTACCGCACACCTCACCCAGCGTACAAAGTGGATTAGCGCGCCCCATCCAAGCCTCTACACTGGCTTCAAAATATTGCACAAACACTTTGCCGATATCGTTCTTAATCCATTCATCAAAAACCGCAATCAGGAAGTTACCCCAAGCTTCATCAGCAACACACCAAGGTTCCATGACAGAATCTTTGTGACCCGGAATCAAACGCTTGTCTCCTTGTTTAAGCTGTTCTTGCGGTTGCCATTTTTGAGGCGCAGTGGTGCGGAACGTTTTCTGTTCAACAATAGGAATAAACTGCATTTGTGGCGAGCGGACCTCATCTCGCAGAAAACGGTATACTTCAAGCGGATTTCGGCTCGTCAGGTTGTTCACACAGGTAAGCGTGGCAAAGTTCACCTGATGTTTATGCAGCAACTCCACCGCATTCATGACTTGTTTGAATGTGCCTCGACCGGCTCGGTTGGTTCGATACGCGTTGTGCAGCATTTCAGGGCCATCAATACTCAAGCCCACCAAGAAATGGTTCTCGCTTAAAAATTCGCACCATTCGTCATTCAATAACGTGCCGTTTGTTTGCAGATCGTTTGAAATCTTCACGCCTGCGGGCTGGTACTTCGCTTGAAACTCGACAATTTTCTTGAAGTAATCCAAACCCAGCATCGTTGGCTCGCCGCCCTGCCAAGAGAAGACGATCTCAGGTGTATTTTGCCCTTCAATATACTGTTTGATGTAAGCCTCTAACGTGGCTTCATCCATCATTGGTGAACATCCTTTTTTATACTCAAGTAAGTCCTGTTTGCTGAGGTAGTAGCAGTAAGTACAGTCAATGTTACAGGCAGCACCAATGGGCTTTGCCATAACATGTAAACGCTTAGACGCTTTGCCGTTGAACTGAGGACTTTGAGTAATTTGCATGAGTCACCTTTGCTGTTGCGAATTTGAAGGCGTAATCCGGATATTTACCTGCGATTCACCTTGATGACCCAATCATAAATTTCATTAATACCGCAGGCTTGTTATACCGCTTATAACCTATTTTCATGGCGCTTGTTGCTACTCTACTTTGGGCAGTTTGAGATAACCCGTATGCGGCGTTTTGGAAGCATTACGTTATTCATTTCGTGCACAACCAAGGAATGCGACTACGCTTGCTTATGATGAAGGCAAATTTTCAACGCTAACGCGTGGGCGAGAAAATGACATGAGTACAACGTGTAAGTGGTCGTTTAAGGTTATCCGCCCTCATTGCCCTTTTTAGGGATCACAACCTAGTGAAATCAATCGAGGTAAATAATGAACAAAATCCATCTCTGTACTCTTGCCGTCTTAACTAGCTTATCTTTTTCCAGCCTCGCGAAAGATTGCGATGCCAACTTGCTCCCTTCTTGGAAAGACAGCGACAGCAAAACCGCCATTGTGAATTTTGTCGAGCAATCTACCGACAGTTCAAAGGCAACATTTATTCCCGTTTCTGACCGCATCGCCGTGTTCGACAACGACGGTACACTTTGGTCAGAAAAGCCGATTTATTTCCAAATTGCGTTCGCGTTAGATCAAGTCAAAGCCCTTGCGAAAATGCATCCGGAGTGGAAAACGCAGGAACCTTTTAAATCCGTCATTGAAAACGACTTAGAGAAAGTCTTTGCTGGCGGTAAAGAATCGCTACTCCAAATCATGAAAGTCACCCACAGCGGCATGACCGTTGAAGAATACCAACAATCCGTCGAGCAATGGCTTGCGGCGGCGAAAGACAAGCGCTTTGGTAAAGCCTACAACGACCTCACCTTTAAGCCGATGCGCGAAATGCTTACGTACCTGCAAGAGAACAACTTCAAAACCTACATTGTTTCGGGTGGTGGCGTGGACTTTATGCGCGTGTGGGCTCCAGAAGCTTACAACATTCCTGAAGAACAAATCATCGGCAGCGCGTTGAAATACGAATACAGCTTTAATGATGGTCAGCCTAAAGTGATGAAGTTGGGCGAACTGTTAACGCTCGATGATAAAGAAGTGAAAGTCGAAAACATCCAGTACATTATTGGTAAGAAACCAGTGCTCGCCGTTGGTAACTCGGACGGAGACCAAGCGATGATGCAGTGGGCGACAAGCCAACCAAACTCTATGGCGATGATTGTGCATCACACTGACGAAGCGCGCGAGTGGAAATACGACCGTCAATCGGACGTTGGCCGCTTAGATAAAGCGTTAGACGAAGCCAATGCGCGTGACAACTGGCAGCTTATAGACATGAAAAGCGATTGGTGCACCGTTTATTAAACAAGAGCGCTGTTCGAAGCCCACTCAATTGACGAGCCAAGACCGAAAAATTCCCCACGCTTTGGGGAATTTTTCTATTTGCACGCCAAATTCTTTTATTTCTTCACGATCACTTCACGCTTCATCACACAAAATGCACTTCTACTCACTAAGTTGATTTGAAGAGGCAAAATTAGAATGAACAAAACACTTCTTGCGTTACTTGTTACCTGCTCAGTTTCGGTATCTGCGGCTCCTTATGTAGGTCTGGAATATGGATTAGGCACCACTGACCATGATTTGGAACCTCACTTTTCAGCTGACAACGTAACACTCAACCCTGAACTTGAAGATGGTATTTTCTCAGGCTTTGTCGGTTACGCATTTAATGACAACTGGGCATTGGAACTGGGTTACAGCCAGTTTGACCTTGATGATAGTCATTCAAAAAACCTAGGTATCAAGCCAGTCGATGGCAAAGATTACCATCATGAAATGGATTGGGATGCGTCAATCAAAGCCAAACAAGTGTCGTTGGCTCCAGTGTTTAGCTACGCATTAAGTGATAAATGGACAACCAAATTCAAAGCGGGTCTAACTTACACACAATACGACGCCAAGGTTTCTAAACATCAAGAATACGAGCTTGTCGCGAACGACGATGTGGAAATGACCAACACGCTTTTCCATAGCGCAGAGAAAAATAACGAGTTCGGCGCAATGTTCTCTGTGGGTGCGGAATACCAAGTGTTCCCAAAGCTCACCATTGGCGCAAACGCAAAATACCAACTAGACAGCTACGCAAACACAGCATCCTTTAACGTAGGCACAACTTACTACTTTTAATTTAAGGAAACGATAATGAAAAAAATGATTTTGGCATCCATGTTTGCCCTACTTTCAAGCTCGGCTTTCGCCGCTTTTAATGGCCCAGAAGTCAGCGTAATCAACACAGTGAAAGATGCGCAAAACGCAACCGAAGACAGCGCCGTAATGCTCACTGGGCACATCATTCAATCACTAGGTAACGAGACTTACTTGTTCAAAGACAGCACTGGCGAAATCGAAGTAGAGATCGACAACGAAGAATGGATGGGCTTAGACGTGACACCAAACGACAAAGTGGCAATTCGTGGCGAAATCGATTCAGAATGGACCACCATGCAAATCGACGTAGATACCATCCAAAAGCTATAAACGAGCCCTAACAACGAAAGTCCTCTAGCCAAGGAGCTATTGTTGAAACAGTAAAAATAGTGATAAAACAAAGCCACCCATCGGTGGCTTTGTTTTGCTCATCTCATAAGGTTGGACTTAGTGCGTCACGCACGGGCAATCTTTAGGTAGCACCAACTTCAAACTCTTTGGCTGCACTTCAAATCGAATTTTACGGGAATGATACGGTTCGCCATCCAAGTTAAGTGGTAGAGGATTCGGAAAATCGATCTCCAACCAACTGGCTCGGGTGTGTTTCACAAACTCGCCTTTCTCGGATGGGTTGTTAATCTCTTCAATGACTTTGGGCAATTCATGCGGTAAAAACGGACGAACCAGCGTTAAGTCCATCAAACCATCATCAATCATCGCATTGGGAGCGAGCTGTTGACCGCCACCAGCTAAGCGGCTGTTGCAAAATGCCCCTAACAACATTTCGCCATCGTAGCGACCCCCTTCGATAATGATGCTGCCATCATAAGGTTTGAAGCCGAGCGCCTTCACAACGCCAGTCAGTGTGTAAGCCCCACCACCGAGGAAGTTTTTTAACTCAACAGGCGTTTCTGCCGTCACTTCTGCGCCAAAACCTGCCGCCGCAACATTGATAAAGCAACGATCGTTCGCCTTAACGCAATCAACAGACAGCGCTTGCCCTTCCACTGCCAAGGTTAATGCATCAGCAATCGAATCTGGAATATGATTCGCGGTCGCAAAATCATTGGCCGTACCAAGCGGAATAATGGCAAGTTCAGGGCGACTTTCATGATCAATGTGGAGAAGCGCCGAAGCAGCCTCATTGACAGTGCCATCGCCACCCGCAACAACAATACGCTCAATACCATCCGTTACCGCTTCTTTCACGAGACGCGGCATATCTTGCGATTCCCAAGTGACGCGAACTTGCACATCTACGCCCCTGTCTCTCATTTTCATGATGGCGTCTCTTAGCTCAGGATTACCGGCTTTTTTGCCGTTTAGAATCGCTCGTATTGTCTTCATATGGACTTCCTATTTCTTGATGACTTTCCCTGCGTGTTTGATTTGCGCGCGCAACCACTGATGCGCACTTTCATTAGTGCGACTAGGGTGCCAAATGGTGCAAAGATCGTAAGTTGTTACATCAAATGGAAACGGCAGTGCTTTCACATGATAGGTATTACTGAACAACTTAATCATCGATTCTGGCATCAAACCAATGTATTCGCTACCGCAGATAACCGGCAACATTTCCAGTGCTCCTGCGGCTCGATACATGATTTTGCGTTTGTCCAAATCAACAATATCTTCTGCACTCAGCATGCTTTTTCGGCTTTGCCACTGCGATACTGCGACGTGCTCTTCTTCAAAAAACTGCTCTTGAGAAATGCTCTCAGCGATACGAGGGTGATCTTTGTTACACACCACCATCAAACGCTCAGTGATCACGGGTTCAACTTTCAAGACCGTTCTCCCGCGTGGTGCTAAATCGATAATTAAATCATAACGTTGTAAGCGTAGATCACTTTCGTAATCCTCAGTAAACAGTGGGTGCACTTCCAAAGCGATATTCGGCGCTAACTCGTGAATCTGCTTCATCAACTGTGGCAGTAACTCGTAGCTTAAAATCGACACGCAAGCGATAGAGAAAATGCGATTGGAAACTTTAGGATCAAACTCAACCGATGCCGACAGCGTCGAGGTAAAGTTCTTTATCGCCGCAACCATAGCCGGATAAATATCGACAGCAAACGATGTTGGCTCAACACCAGAAGAACTGCGGTGAAACAATGGTTCGTCGTAGATATCGCGCAATCTTGCTAGCGCTTTACTCACCGCGGGTTGGGTGATGTCTAAACGTGCCGCCGCCCGAGACAAATTACGCTCTTCGTAGATGGCGATAAAAATGGGGATGAGATTAAGATCGGTCGGTTTCATGCTATTAAATTTTTCGAAAATCACTTTTTCTATTTTAATCTAACAGCATGATAGTTAACGTAGCTAAGTACAAGAAATGGGCGGTACGACCTGTTTTAATGAGTTTTAACTCAATTTTGACGTACTCCATTCACCGCATAAGTGGGCTGCTAACGTGCAGGCCAAAGCTTACATTAAGATTTGCCTAAATATGGGGTAAGAAACTCGCTGACCTCCTTGCCGCATAAACCAATTTCTACCTCAATACCGGCTTGTTTTAGAATCTCGATACCTCGACCACTGTTGCGCGGATCTGGGTCCAACATGGCTACGACGACTTTGCCAATACCGGATTTCACTAATGTCACCGCACAAGCTGGCGTGCGACCTACAAACGAACACGGTTCTAGCGTAACGTATGCCGTCACCGATTCTAACGAGCCTTGATATGCATTCAGCGCTTCTACTTCCGCGTGGTTGCCACCAATAGCTTGAGTATGACCTTCTGAAACGATTTGATTGTCTTTCACTAACACGCAGCCAACCGGCGGGTTGGGTTGACATTCAGGAAGCGCATTTTTGGACACTTCCAATGCGCGGCGCATAAACTCTTGGCTCATTTGAACTCTATTCTCTAATAAAAACGAGGCGCTATATTAGCGCCCCATTTTATTCATTGCCATCTCTTCCAATGACTTTGTCCAGTTCTGGTAACGCTCGCGGAATACGGAATTTAAAACGTTGTTGTTTGGTCTGGATCTTGCGCCACATCGACTTCATTAAATGAGCGCTATTTTCACCATTTTGCATTCGCGACGCACTTTTTTGCCACGATTCACTCGAATCGACTTTGGTCATTTCCAGCTCTGCCGTATTTAAACGCAATTGTTTGTACAATACGGTCCTTGCTTCAGACCAACGTTTAGCCTTTAACAAACGGTGGAACGTCAACCATGCTGGTGTCGGTCTGTTGCGGTAGTAACGTTTAATGGCTACCAATGAAACAGTCACAAAACCCAACAATACAAGCGTGGAAACAATCCATGCAAAATACGTTTTGATGAAGGATTTCAACGTGTGCTTCGCGGCAAATGTTTTGCCCTCTAACACCACCGTTTCCACTTGCTGAGTCTTACTGTTCCACCAACGGAACTCATAATCTGGCAGGGTTAATTCACCACCTTGTTGAATCACGTACACGCTCTCTTCTGTGCGTGTTGACTGGTAATCACCACGTGTTTGCGTATCTGTAAGACGGTGCGGTTGAGGATACGCTTGGTAACGGGTTGTTGATTCTCCTTTCAACAAGTCTGGTAGCAACACAGATAGCGAATCTTGAGCTGAAATGGTGATTTTACGCGTGATTGCATCCCCAACTTTGAGTGACTCAGTGGAGGTTTCCCACTCTTGTTTTACGTCTACGTGCGTTGCAGAAAACCAAGGCGTGTCACCGCTCAACAATCCCGATGGCAAGACAGTTTTGAACTTAATCGGCTGCGTGTAAAGTGTGCCTGACACCTTCTCGCCGTCCGGCGCCGACACCTGAACGCCCACAGCGACAGGTGGAATCACAAAATCACCAGATGCTTGTGGATACAAAGTCACTTCCCAGCGTTGACGCGACCAAGTTTGTCCGCCCTTGTGCTCAGTGAAGTTAGTGGCTAACTGATTACGCTGTTTGGCGATAACATTGGGCATTTCAATACTGCCAATTCGCGTCCCACCCGTAAACCAGCGCGGCGTTGCCACTTCGATGGTTAAAATGACTTGCTCGTTGACACTAAAACTTGGCGTTTTACGCTTTTCTCCAGCCGTTGGTTGTTGACCAACCCACGCTTGCAACTCAACACCATGATTGCGTTGAAGATCGTAAATATCCTGAGCGAAAACGTGACGACTTACGAACAGACTCAAACAAACCACTAACCATGCCACTATCCTTGCAGGAAGTGCAAAAGAGGTAACGCGATGGACATTCATCATCATTGGGCCGCCTCCTCTGTATTGTTTTCCGTTGTCGTATTTGAGCTACCCGTTGTTGGCGAGCGTAATTGAATTTGAAATTTAGCGCGTAAGAAATACTTCGGATCCGCTTCGACTCGCTTTAGCCACTTGTCGGCTAATTCTTGGCTACTTAAGATGTCGTCTGCGCTTAACGTCTCTTTAATCATCAACTCCGCTGACGTTTGTTCATCCGCTCCTTCTGCGGTTTGAGGGTTGTCGCCTAGCTCGGTTGACGCCTCTTGCTCTGTTCCGGCTTGACTTTCACTCATCTGATTTATCTCATCGACGATGCCAGCAATCACTTTCAAGTTGTGCTCAACATCAGGTCTTAACGACTCGCTCAACGTTGGCTTACTGGCTAGGGATTTTAACAAGTCACGAGCAGCCAAATATTCTCGCTGACGTGCCAATGCGCTCGCCGCATTGTAAAGACCGTAATCTCTAAGCTCTTCGGACGGGTCGTTTTGCATTTCCAAAAACGCACTGTGCGCGAGCTCAAACTCGCTAGCGTAGTAGTACGCCGTGCCTTTACGTAATGGATCGACAAAGTGTTTTGCAGCTTCTAAATACGCTTGTTGGTTGAACAAACGCTGTCCTTGTTGGTCTGGCGTCAGCCACAAATCCCACCACCATTGCGCCACCTTGTCGAAGGTCTTCACTTTTTGCACAACTTGTGGCTGCTCGGCTTTCACAGAAATGTTCTCCGCCATTGCACTGGTCGGCATCAACAGTGTACCGCTCACCATTACGATCACGCACCACTGCACTAACCACCCTTTTCTAAACCACAGCATCATGATCAACGCGATTGGGAACAGCAGTTGATAACCCATGTCTTTCCAAGGCATTGAAGATTCGCCATTAAGCTGCATATTGCGCTCAACGTATCGATTCAGTTGTTCGATATCACTGTTATCGACCGTCACTTCCACCAATCGACCGTTGGTCTGACTGGCCAGTTTTTGCAGAGAATCCAAATCCATCGGGTTATTACTCACGATGTCTGTATTCCCCGCAGCAAGAATTAACAGTTGATAAGGTTTACCTGCAAAATACGCTTGGTATTGCTTAATCGTGGCCGGGTTCACGCCATCGCTCACCAACAAAACGGTGGAGCCTGGTTGACCTCGCAATTGTTGATCAATTAACGGCAAGGCTTTTTCAGCAAGCTTACCTTGCACGGGCATGATTTCTGGCGTAATGGCCGCCAAGAATGGGTCAAATACTTTGCTGTCTTGAGTCACAGGCATCGCCACATGAGCACTGCCCGCAAACACGACTAAACCCGTTTTTCCGCCTTTTCGCGCAACTAACAAATCGCGTATTTTCTGTTTGGAACGCTCAAGGCGGCTTGGTGGGAGATCTTTTTGCAGCATCGAGTCGCTATTATCAAGCACCACAAGCAGAGAGGCTTTATCTTCACCAAAGGGAGAAGATTCACGTTGCCATGTTGGGCCTGCACAAATCACAATGGCGATTAGCACAATCAGCATCAAGAGCTTAAGCGGCAGTTGCTTGCGCCAACCTCGCTCGCCTATCGTCAAAGCATTGCGTAAATGTTCGGGCAGAATATCCTTCCAGCTTGGTTTGCTTTCTTCTCGCCAGCGCAACCACACCAAGAAAAACATGGGGATCAAAGCAAGTAACCACAACGGTCGAATAAAATGAAACTGCGTAAAGAATTGCGTCCAACTAAGAGAATCAAACATCGCTCTCTCCTAATGATGATCGTGTTGCAGCCCTTCTTTTGAGTGTCGCGACGCTGAACGCGAGTAAATGCATGATGACCACTAACGCCATCAAGTAATGGTGAAGACTTTGTTTTGGGCGGTATGTGGTGCTTTCGTAAAGTTGAGGTTCCAGTTTGCCAATCTCGTCGTAGGCAGCCGACAGTTCATCACGGTTGAGTGCTTCAAACGCTTCACCGCCGGATTCTTTTGCAATGCGATGAATCGTGTCCATATCCAACGCGGTTTCACCTATCGTTTCCGGATCACCCATCGCAATCACGTGCACTCGCACGCCTTTGGCTTTCGCAACTTTCGCCGCATCAATCGGTTCGACAAAGCTGCCCGTGTCGTTACCATCGGTTAATACAATCGCGACTTTTTCACGGTTTTGATCTTGTTCTAAAGCACCACGCGACTTATCGCTTTGCTCAAAAACTTTAATCGCTAAGCCAATCGCATCACCAAGATGGGTACTCTGCCCTGCCATCGCCACATCGGTTTGGTTAAGCAGTTCGAGCCACACTTTTTGGTCTGCGGTAAATGGCGTTTGTACAAAAGCGGCATCACCAAAAAGTACCAAGCCTAATCGGTCACCTTTACGAGACTGAACAAACTCCGTCAGCACTTCTTTTGCCGCATCAAGGCGAGAAATTTTTTCACCTGTACGAGAGGTGAAATCAGGCTCAGCCATGGAACCCGAAAGATCCACCACCACCATAACATCGCGCCCTAAACTCTCGCGAACTTGAGGCTCGCCTAACACGGTGGGTTTTGCCATCGCACACACCACCAAAAGCCATGAGAGAATTAACGTTGCTCGTTGCCACCAGCTTGGGGTTAACTGGCTTGCACCTTCTGACGGCGTCTCGCCAATCGCTTCCACCAACTGACTAAAAAACGGCACTTTGATCGCCATTTGCTTAGTGCGATATGCAGGCACCAAGTAGTACACCACCAATGGCAGCGGCAAAATCAGAAACCACATTGGGTGAGCAAATTCAAAACCAGACAAACCAGTTAGCGATGCAAGAAGATCATTCATGTTGACCTCCCTGATTTGCTTTGCGTTTCAATAATGGATATTTCTTTGCCGCGCTTTTTTGAGCATCACAGCGGTGTTCACCCACCCAGTTTTTCGCACGAGCAATAAGCGTTACTCGCTCTTCGTTGGTTAGCATAACGCTTGGGTCAACAATACTTTGTAGCCAGCGCTTTGAAAGCTCATCGTTAAAGACCACTTGCGAGTTTGCTTGAGAATCTCCGGTTTGCGGATATAGCGCATCGAGCTTTCGCAAAAAGGCGGTATCAAACAATTTCGCGTTACGGCTATCAACATGAATCAACACAACTTTAAGCACAGAGAACAATGCTTTAGGCATGCCTTTGTCGCTCGGTTTGATTTGCGAAATCGCCAGCAGAGCTTCTTGTCGGTAGCGGTTACACCACCACTGTTGAGCCAAACGATACGCGACATACACCAATGCAATGAGCGCAACCGCCGCTAAAATCTTCCAGCCAATAGTTTGCGGATACCAACTCACGCTTGGTGGCACGGCCACATCATGTAGCTCTCTGAGTATGTAGGTACTCGGAGGCGTAGGAAGACCACTCATTTAACGCCCTCCTACCAGTTTTTGAAATTGTTTAATGTGCTCGCCTGTCGTATCGAGTTCGATGTGCGGAAGGTGTTTCATCGCCATAAGTTGAGAGAGTGATTGACGCTGTAAGCTAGTTCGAGCCTCAAGCTTTGCGCTCGCGGCCTCTACCTTTGCTTGGCTGTCTAAATTGAGTTGATACTGCCCATCACCAACCACCCATTTCGATTTTGCCAAATCGTCTGGTAGCGCTTGTTCTAATGGGTCACTGACCATCACGGCGAGAACATCGTTGTGCTGTTGTAGCTGTTTAAGGTGGTCAAGATGGTGCTCCTCGCAGTCGCTCCAGTCGCTGATAAAAATCAAAGTGGATTGTTTGAGCTTCATGCGTTTAATGAGCTCAATCCATTGACTGAACGTCACTTTTTCGGAGTTGCGGGAGTCCACATTGAGCGATTGATTGGCTTTAGCGAGACGCTTAAGTTGAGCCAGAAGATCGTTTTGCGAACGCTGCGCCTTGCTGTGAAACAACGCCTGTTGGGATGCAATGACAAAACCAATTCGGTCGCCATCTTTTAACACACGCCACCCGCACATGGCCGCGATTTCTGCCGCGACAACCGATTTCATGACTTGCGTCGAAGCAAAAAACATTGCGCTGCGCTGGTCGACACACACGATCACGTTGCGATCTTTTTCTTCGGTGTAGCTTCGCACGTGCGGTTTGCCTGTGCGCATCGTGACTTTCCAATCCAGGTTACGAATGTCGTCACCCAATTGATAATGGCGCAGCTCTTCGAAGTTCAATCCACGACCGCGAAACAGCGAATTGTGGCGGCCTGAGAGTACGCTGCCCGCTTTTAGATGAGGAAGTAAACTGAATGATTCTGCTTGTGCTTGCAGACGTACTAAGCGAGCGTAATCGCAGTACAAACGGGGATCCATCCCCTGTGATTTGGGCGCAAGAGTTGGCTTAGCCATAATGCCTCCCGCTTACCCAATTTCTACACAATCTAGCAGCTCTTGCACGACGCGTTGGTGATCGACTCCGTCTGCTAGTGCATCGTAGGTCAAAGAAAAACGGTGGCCCAGTACAGACGGAACCATGGCTCGCACATCATCAGGAGTGACATGGTCACGTCCTTGCATCCACGCATACGCACGAGCGCATTTGTCTAGTGCGATGGAAGCACGAGGACTAGAGCCAATCTCAATCCATTTTGCTAAGTTTGAATCGGCATAACGCTCTGGCTTACGAGTCGCCATCACTAACGCGACAATGTAGTTCTCCACTAGGTCTGATACCACGATGTTTGGTAACTGACGGCGCGCTTCTAGCACCACGTCTGGCTCGATGTGTTTTGGCGTAATAATTTCGCTGCTGGTTTCCGCACCTAATTCTTCACTGCGCACCAAACGAATGATGTCACGTTCAGCGTCGTCTTCTGGGTAATCGACGGTAACCTTCATGATAAAACGGTCCATTTGCGCTTCTGGCAGCGGGTACGTGCCCTCTTGTTCTACTGGGTTTTGCGTTGCAAGCACCATAAACAAGTCTGGCAATACGTGAGTTTTATCGCCTACCGTGATTGTGCCTTCGGCCATGGCTTCAAGCAGTGCGGCTTGTACTTTGGCTGGCGCACGGTTGACCTCATCGGCAAGCACTATGCTGTTAAAAATTGGCCCTGGTTGAAAATGAAGTTGCGGCTTGCCATCCAACTCTTGATAAACCTCGGTTCCCGTCACGTCCGATGGCAAAAGATCTGGCGTAAACTGAATTCGACCAAAACTGGTGTTTAACAAGTTCGCCAACGATTTTACAGAACGTGTTTTTGCCGTTCCCGGCAAACCTTCTAGAAGAATGTGCCCGTTCGTTAATAACCCGATGACTAAAGCTCGAACCACGTGGCTTTGTCCAATGACGCTTTTTTCTGTTTGTTCGATGAGTTCTTTTATCGCTTGTTGTGCGTGGTTCATAGGGTACCTTTTCAGTGGTTTAAGCCGTCTTTTCAATAGTTAAGTATAAGAACAAATGAAATAACTTAAGGTTATATTCACTATGTTATCTTTGCGGTTCTTCAGATTGGAGAAGCTGTGCAAGACCAACCAACATCGGTAACGCGTAATCAAAGAACATTTTGATTCCCGAACACAGATAGTTTAGTCCAGCCTCGCCATTCGGCGTTTTGATCAGACGGTTTTTCGGACACTCGCCCCAGCAATAAGGCAAGTAGGGACACTGTTTACAATACGTCGGCAAAGATTCGCGTTTTGCCATGCCAAAGGTGTATTGTCGTGTAGAGAAGGCCATGTCATTCAATGAGTGTTCATGAATGTTGGCGAGTTTGTATTCTGGGTACACATAGTGGTCGCAACTGAACACGTCGCCATTGTGCTCAATCGCCAAGCCTTTGCCACAAAACTCAGCTGTCACGCAAAGCTGAGACGGTTTCCCCATTACTTGCGCTACCGCGGTTTCAAACAGGTTAACCAGTACACGGCCAAGATCGTTATTCACCCACTCTTCAAAGGTCGCCATTAAAAAGCGTCCCCAGTCTTCAGGGTCGACCGACCAATCCGTCACAACAGACATTGGATGACCCGGTTTCGCCAGATCACTGCCTTTGGTTGGGATCATCTGTTCGTTCCAAAACTGCGGTGCGGTTGTTTGGAAGTCGTTCGCTTCAACCACCGGTGCAAACTGAATGTATGTCACACCCAATTCTTGGGTTAAAAATCGATACACTTCGAGCGGGTATTTCGCATTGTGTCGATTCACCGTCACCAACGCGTTGAATTTCACGCCATGCGCTTGGAGCTTATCTACCGCTTTCATCACCAGATCAAACGTCGGCTTACCGCTGCGGGTTTTGCGATATTTGTCGTGTAGCTCTCGTGGCCCATCAATCGACAAGCCAACTAGGAAGTTGTGCTCTTTTAAAAACGCACACCACTCATCGTTTAGCAAAATGCCGTTGGTCTGAAGGTCGTTTTCAATGCGAACACCTTTCGGCTGATGTTTCTTTTGCAGAGCTACGACATTGCGGAAATAGTCCAACCCAAGCAGCGTTGGCTCCCCACCCTGCCATGAGAATACAATTTCTTCGCCATCCTGACTTTCGATGTAGCTTTTCACGAACGCTTCCAATGTTGCGTCGTCCATTTTTGGCTGCTTTTCTTGGTGCAGTAGATTTTCTTTATGCAGATAAAAGCAGTACTGACAATCGATGTTGCATTTTGCTCCGCCCGGCTTTGCCATCACATGGAATCGACGGTCATACGCGCCCGAAACCGGTGCTTTAGAAGCCGTTTTAAGAGGAACAATAGGCATGGTAGTAGAATGGCGAGGGGAAATCTTACTCATACGTTTCTCACTATTAAATATACCCAAATAACCTCGTAAGCGTAGTGCAGTAAACGGGAAGCTATTTGGGTATATAGCGCTCCGAAGAGCGCTATGGATTATCGATGTACTTTATTACTTAGAAGACTTAGGTACGAATGAACCTGCTTCCATGCGAGGTGGGAACTCTTTAAACGTACCCATTACCTCTTTCACTTTCTCTACCGCTGGCATCATTAGGAATGAACGCTCGTACATCCAACGAGAGTAACCCATACCTTGGTCACCACGTTCGAATGGGTCGATGCTCAAATCGAAGATCAATGGAACACGAAGTTTAGTGAATGGTTTACGCCATACATCCATACCCGTTTCATTTTCTTGGATCATGAAGTGGTATTTGTACTTACCGTAACGTAACGCAACCAAGTCACCGTCATCACTCCAGTAAACGAATTCGTTACGAGCAGACTTGTCTGACTTACCTGTGATGTATGGCAATTGGTTGTAACCATCTAGGTGAACTTTGTAGTTCATCTTGCCAACTTTCTTACCTTTCAGTAGCTCGTCTTTAACTTTAGTGTCACCTGCTGCTGCAACCAATGTTGGGAAGAAGTCTTCAAGAGACATCATGCCATTAAAGGTTTCGCCAGCTTTGATGTGACCAGGCCATTTGATAAGAGCAGGAACACGGAAGCTGCCTTCCCAACCTGTATTCTTCTCACTACGGAATGGCGTCATACCTGCGTCTGGCCATAGGTCAACCATCGGGCCGTTATCTGTGGTGTAAACGATGATAGTGTTGTCATCAACACCAAGATCTTTCACTTTTTTCAGTAGTTCGCCGATTTGGTCATCGTGCTGTTTCACACCGTCAGCGTAGAAACCAGCACCGGTTTTACCTTGGTACTCTTCAGGAACGTGCGTGAAGTTGTGCATGCGAGTGGTGTTAAACCAAACGAAGAATGGCTTGTCTGCCTTAACTTGCTTATCGATAAACGTTTCAGCCGCTTCTAGGAACTCACCGTCTACTGTTTCCATACGTTTGCGAGTTAGAGGGCCGGTATCTTCAATTTTGCCGTCAGCGTAAGAATGGATAACGCCGCGAGGGCCAAATTTTTTCTTGAACTCTGGATCTTTAGGGTAATCCACGTTCTCTGGCTCTTCTTCCGCGTTCAAGTGGTATAGGTTGCCGAAGAACTCATCAAAACCGTGGTTGGTAGGAAGGTGTTCGTCTCGGTCACCTAAATGGTTCTTACCAAATTGTCCGGTTGCGTAACCCATTTGCTTAAGCATGGTTGCAATCGTTGGATCTTTTTCCGAGATACCTTCCGGAGCGCCTGGTAAGCCCACTTTTGATAGACCAGTACGTTTTGGCATTTGACCAGTGATGAATGCAGAACGGCCTGCTGTCGAACTTTGCTGTGCGTAGAAGTTAGTGAACTTCGCACCTTCTTTAGCAATGCTATCGATGTTTGGCGTGTTGTACGCCATCATGCCTTGGTTGTAGGTACTAAGGTTCCAGTAACCAACATCATCACCAAAGATGACAAGAATGTTGGGTTTGTCCGCTGCGTGTGCAACTGCAGATGCAGCGCCTAATGCTAACGTACATGCGTTAAGTACGAGTTTTTTACTGCTCGTTTTGGTCGCATTTTTCATATTATCTCCAAGAGTTCGCTAGTGCGTAAAAAATGGTATTCGCTTTTCAATACCATTGTTGATATAAGATAAAGCACTAATTTCAGGCGATAAATGCAGTCAAAATTAGTTAACCTATAAATTAAATTTATGAGTAACGTTATGGACTTGAATTTGATCCAAACTTTTCTTGTTGTCGCGGAGTTCCAATCTTATACAAAAGCCGCGGAACAATTGGGGCTTACGCAACCTGCTGTGAGCGCTGCAATAAAGCGTTTAGAGCAAGTCGTAGATAAGCAATTATTTGTGAAAAAAGGACGGGGAATTACGCTGACATCCGCGGCGTATCAACTATTGCCTCAGTTTGAGCAAGCGGTGAGTATTATTGATAATGCTATCACGGAGAAGAAGCACTTTGAGGTGTGCTGTTCAGAGATTCTACTGCACATTATGAGCCCGATAAAAAATGCCATTTTTTACGAGTCACCTCCCGAAAAATACATCTTGTTTGAGCTTTTAAGACAACAAAAAGTAGATCTTGTAATTGACACAGTGGTCACAAAAGATGCGGCGTTTGTTATGGAGGAGGCGTACGAAGAAAAGGCCGTCATTATTTGTCGAGAGCAACACCCTCGAATCCAAGGCACTTTGAGCAAAGAACAATTTTATGATGAAACTCACTGTTTGTTTTCAGGCAAATGGAACAACATGTCGGGTTTTGAGCAACTCGCTCAAGAAACCATTTTGGAAAGAAAAGTGGATCTCGTCACATCTTCGCTTGCTGGTATGGCGTTGTACGTCGCACAACGCGATTGTTTAGGTCTAGTGTCTCAATCTTTTGCGAACAAATGGAGCAAAGCCCTTAAGCTTCAAGTTCTGCCTTGCCCCATTTCTATATGCACTATCCCTTACAAGTTCGTCTACCATAAACGTGAGTTAAACAACCCTGCTCATATTGCATTGCGAGAGAGAATCAAAACGCACCTAGCAGCCGCGCATTACGAACCTATTTCTTTGTAGTCACGGTCGCTTTGAGCTGTTGAATAACTTCCTCAGGAGCATGTGCACCAAGCTGCTTGGTGCACTGTTCAAAGGCAAATGCAACGCCGCCTTGTCGATAGTTTCTCGCCAACACTTCGCACTGGGCATAAAGATGCCGTGGGTCGCCACCAACTTCAAACGCCTTGTTTAACGCCTGACTCGCTTCTAATACGTCGGATTTCTCCAACGCTAAACCGTACACATACCAATACTGAGCGTTATCTTTCGCGGTTTCTGCAGCCTGTTTTAAATACTGTTTAGCTTGTTTGCTGTTGCCTTGTCTTAACAGCGCAAGCCCCGCACTATAAGGCAGCGAACTTGATTTCGGTTGTGCTTTCATTCCCGCATGCAGAATTTGTAAAGCTTTGGCTTCATCACCTTGTCGGCGATACATGTCCGCTAAATTGACGTAGCTATTTTCGAAATAAGGTTCGATGTCGATAGCTTGTTGATACAGTTCGATCGCTTTATTAGCCTCTCCCAAACTGCGATATACATTGGCTAAGTTAGTTCGCCCAAATCCGCGATCGGCATTAAAGCGTTGAATGTCCATGTATTCATCTAACGGTTTTTGAATGCTCTCTCTTTGTAGCGGATTCATTTCCCCATAATGACTGACTAGCGCAGCAGCCGCTTCGGTTCGCACCGACAACACTGGATCACTAAGCAACGGCTGTAGAATCTGCCAACGGTCACTAAAGTCATACCCTGCCGAGCCAGCAACAGCACCCAGTCGAATCATCTCGTTCTCATGTTTCACGGCGCGAGCAAGCGCAACCAACGAATTCTGGCCAGTATTGCCTGCCATTCGCTCTAAAGCCGATGCACGAATGATGTCACTGTTGGAAGAATCTTGAGCCGTATAAGCCAAGGCATCTGAACCACCTCTATGACCTATCGCGTCTGCATAAAATGCGACCGAAAAGTGCTGAGTGTTGCGATACTTTGATTTTGGGAACCATTGACCAATCTGCTCATCGGCCCACTTCGCATCTTTATCATCATGACAAGCAGTACAAACATTGGGCGTATTAATATGCTTGCTTAAATCTGGGCGCGGAACGTGCCAACTGTGGTCTCTACGCGGGTCTACCTGCATATAAGTCGTCTCCGGCATGTGGCACGTTGTGCATTTCGATGCTTCGGTGTTCGCTTGATGAAAGGTGTGGTTTTCTGGCAGATAATCTGACGCTACATGGCATTGCGCACATACTGCTTCTTCAGGGATTTTAAGTTGGGCGGTATGTGGATCGTGACAATTTGTGCACGTTACGCCTTTCTCTGCCATGGCCGATTGCAAAAACGAGCCGTAGACATAGTCCTCATCGTAAATTTGGCCATCGTGATAGTAGAGCTCAGGGGTAATTAAACTCAGACGATACTTATCAAGAAACGCACCTTTGACGTGATCCGCTTCTTCATTCAACTGGGTACGTCGACTGTGGCACTGAGCGCAAGTTTGAACTTGGTTGGTTGGCACGATGTCTTTTGGCTGAAGCGTACTGTGCCCTTCTTTGTAGACCCACTCTTTGACTGCGGCTGAAAGATCGCGAGAAAAACCATAATGATTCGCGGTGGCAATTGGCATTCCATTTTCCTTGGCCTGTTTCGCCATTTCCACGTGCAGACTTGCCGGGCCATGACACGCTTCGCAGCTGACGTTGATTTCCGACCACGTTGTTTGATACGTATTGCTTTGCGCGTCGTAGTTTTTCTTCAAGTTGGTTGAGTGGCAATCAGCGCACATGAAGTTCCAGTTTTGCCCTGTATTGGCCCAGTAAAACTCATCGGTTGTGGTCGTGCCTGGATATAAATGAAACCAACGTTGCCCGCCTTGTTCCACACTTCTCGAATCCCAAGCAAAAGGAATCAGTTGTATGCGTCCATCATCAAATTCCACCATGTACTGTTGTAATGGCACCCAACCAAACGTATAGCTGATTTTGTAATCATGCCACTGTCCATCTGGCCCTTGGATGTTGACCCAATATCCATCGCCTTTGCGATAAAAACGGTTTGCTTTGCCCTGATGTTCAACGGCTTGATTGTCGAAGTTACCCAGTACGGATTCTGAATCAGCATGGCGCATCGCCATATCATGGTGCGAGCCTTGCCACGCTTCCACTTCGACTTGGTGACAATCGATGCACGTTTCATTACCAATAAACTGAGCTTGAACAACTTCTGGTGGAGTTTGGGCGTTTTGCTGTCCAAACAGAGAAAAACTGACGAGCATAGCAAGGCTCACTATTGCCTGCTTCCAACTTGCCCACTGAGTCATAACGATCCTTGTTATTCTAATTTTGTTCTTCATCAACTGTAGGATGACTTTTTCTTTTTGGACAAGTAATTACATGAGTTTTAAGAAAAACTTAAACGGTGCGCAAAAAAAGAGGCTCCTCAGAGCCTCTCGATTTGGAGTTTTGATCGTGCAACAAACCTACTTATTCGGGTTCTCTTGCAGTTTCTCCATCACTTGATCAAGCGAGAAACTTGCGGCTTTTTGCCTTGGCGGGAACTCTTTGAAGGTTTCTAGGAATCGACCAACGTACGTTTGTGCTGGTACCAACATGTAGGCGCGATCAAGCATCCAATCGTAGTAAGTGTTGGAGGTAACATCCGCAACTTCATAAGGGTCCATGCGCAAGTTGAAGATCTTCGGCACACGTAATTTGGTGAATGGTTCAGCCCAAATACGCAACGTACCTTTTGCACGTTGTTCCATGAAGACCAATTTCCACTTGTTGTAACGAAGCGCAGTTAAATCGCCATCGTCCGAGAAGTAGAAAATCTCTTCACGCGGTGCTTTCTCTTCTTTACCAGTGAGGTATGGCAGGAAGTTATAACCATCTAGGTGAACTTTGAATTTCTTATCACCCGCGCTGTAACCTTTTAGCAGTTTCTCTTTGATGTTGTCATCACCAGCGGCGGCTACAAATGTAGGCATCCAGTCCATGTGGTGCATGATGTCATTCGAGACAGAACCCGCTTTAATTTTACCTGGCCAACGTACCATTGCAGGAACACGGTACGCACCTTCCCAGTTGGTATTTTTCTCGCCACGGAATGGCGTTGTACCCGCATCTGGCCACGAGTTCATGTGTGGGCCATTATCGGTTGAGTAGAAGACAATGGTGTTGTCTTTAATGCCTAAGTCATCCACTTTTTTCAGTAGCTGACCAACATGGTTGTCGTGCTCTACCATACCATCAGCATAAGTACTGATGCCGGTTTTACCTTGGTTATCTGGCTTCACGTGAGTACGGAAGTGCATGCGGGTTGCGTTCCACCAAACGAAGAATGGTTTTTCCGCTTTCACGGCACGATCCATGAAGTCGAGTGCCGCATCTAACGTCTCTTCGTCTACAGTTTCCATACGCTTACGAGTCAGAGGCCCTGTATCTTCAATTTTGCCGTCAGCGTACGAACGAATCACACCGCGTGGGCCAAACTTCTTACGGAACTCAGGATCTTTAGGGTAATCGACGTTTTCCGGTTCTTCCTCAGCGTTCAGGTGGTAAAGGTTGCCAAAAAATTCATCGAAGCCGTGGTTAGTAGGAAGATGTTCGTCTTTGTCCCCTAAGTGGTTTTTACCAAACTGACCAGTCATGTAACCCATTGGTTTAAGCATTTCCGCAATAGTTGCGTCTTCCGCTTTCAAACCTAGGTCAGCACCAGGAAGCCCGACTTTACTTAGACCCGTTCTGAGCACAGTCTGGCCGGTAATAAAAGTGGAGCGACCCGCAGTACAAGATTGTTCACCGTAGTAATCAGTGAACATCATGCCCTCTTTCGCGATGCTATCGATGTTTGGTGTTTTGTATCCCATCAAGCCAAAGGTGTACGCACTGAGATTGGACTGGCCAATATCATCACCCCAGATGACGAGAATGTTAGGTTTTTCTGCCGCGATACTGCTGCTTGTCGCACCAATTAAAGCCGCGGCAAGAATCGCTAATCGGCGTTTAACGCCATATTTCGCTGTCATATAAACCTCTGTGTGTATTAGAAAAGTGCTTCCTGCAACAGAATGTATAGTTCACAACCTCCGGATTTGCGAATATTCAAAATGAGAATAAAGGCAATGGGGTTTAATAATTTCCGCGAACATATTCACACGGCGACAACAAAGATCTGAAGGCGTTTAGATAAGAGAAGGTTCGCTAACGCAAGGAATGGCAGGAAGAGATAACAAACGATTAGAGGGTTGCGAAATAGATAAAATAAAAAACGGTTCGCGCCGACAACCAAGATAGATCATCATTGCGAACCGTTGGGGGTTCAAATACGCTTAGGATTAACCTTTCGCTTGTTGAACTTTACTTAGGTTCTTCATTTGTTCCATCACTTTATCAACCGAGAAGCTTGGGATCTCTTGACGTGGTGGGAACTCTTTGAATGATTTCAGAACTTTCGCTACTTTCGCTTGAGCAGGAACAAGCAAGAATACGTGGTTGAACTGCCATGTTTCGTAACCGAAGCCTTGGTCGCCCTTCTCTAGTGGGTCAACTTTAAGGTCGAAGATCATTGGTATACGTAGGTTTGTGAACTCTTTCGTCCAAACATCCCAACCTTCATGCTCTTGGATCTTGAAGTGAAGCTTGAAGCGCTTGTCACGCATTGCCAGCAAGTCGCCATCGTCTGACCAGTAGAAAAACTCATCACGAGCAGATTCTTTGTCTTTACCCATCAAGTAATTCATTTGGTTGTAACCATCTAAATGGTTTTTGTATGTGCGTTCAGCAGACGATGATTTGTAGCCTTTCAGCAAGTCTTGCTTGATGGTGTTGTTACCAGCCGCAGAAAGCAGTGTTGGGAACCAGTCTTCACCCGCAAAGATGTCGTTTAACTTCGTATTTGGTGCAATGTGTCCAGGCCAACGAACCATTGCTGGTACGCGGAAGCCACCTTCCCAGCCTGTGTTTTTCTCACCACGGAAAGGACCAAATGCTGCATCAGGCCAGGTCGCGTTCATCGGGCCGTTATCGGTGGTGTAAATCACGATGGTGTTGTCGGCCACTTTCAGATCATCCAGTTTATCTAGCAACTCACCAACCATGTTGTCGTGCTCTACCATACCATCTGCGTATTCACCCAAGCCTGTTGTACGGTTTTCTTCTTTCACATGCGTCCAAATGTGCATGCGCGTTGCGTTGTACCACAAGAAGAACGGCTTATTCGCTTTAACTTGACGCTCCATAAAGTTCATTGCCGCGTCTAACGTTTCTTGGTCGACCGTTTCCATGCGCTTACGCGTCAAAGGACCTGTGTCTTCAATTTTGCCATCGGCATAAGAATGGATTACGCCACGCGGGCCAAAGTTTTTGCGGAACGCAGGATCTTTCGGGTAATCAGGGTTTTCAGGCTCTTCTTCCGCGTTCAAGTGGTAAAGGTTACCCATGAACTCATCAAAACCGTGGTTTGTTGGCAACATTTCATCTTTGTCACCAAGGTGGTTTTTACCAAATTGGCCTGTCGCGTAGCCCATATCTTTAAGTGCCGTCGCCATTGTAATGTCTTGCGGTTGAAGACCTTGCTCTGCACCCGGTAGACCTACTTTCGTCAAACCGGTACGGATTGGCATTTGACCAGTAATGAAAGTACTACGACCCGCAGTACAAGATTGCTGCGCGTAGTACGCAGTGAAAAGCGCACCTTCTTGCGCAATTCTGTCGATGTTTGGTGTGTTGTAGCCAAGCATGCCTTGGTTGTAAGCAGAGATGTTACCGTAGCCGATGTCATCACCCATGATAACCAACATGTTGGGTTTAGAAGCTGCTTGTGCGGCAATCGGAGCTGCCGTTGCAAGCATCGTGAGTACTAGAGTATTTTTGCGAAAGTTCACGTTTTTTATTCCTTCACGTTAAAAACTTTCTTTATGGTATGCCTGCTGAAAAAACGATTGAAGTTATACAAGATATAACCAAATCTCATCTCAATTGGCATAGCGTTGCTATAACAATGAAGTTTGTGCCGGACAATGAGCACATTTACCAACCACTTTTTATCATCGATTTGAATATCTTCTTTATATATTGAATTGATTTTTGATTGATCATTAATGATAATGGTTCGCAATTTCATTATTAATCTAGATATCAATGTGAGCGATCAAGCAACCTTGACAGTTTTGCCAACCTTAACGTCTGATAGCCAAGATTGTGGTCACTCTTCTTCAGAAAATCATGTACTTACACTCGATAAGTACACGCAGTCTGTTACGATTCAAAGCCAGCCAAAGAAGACGGATATCCAACTCACGCCCATTCAGTTTGAACTACTGCGCACGCTCATTCAGCATCAAGATAAAGTACTGACCAAACCTTTCCTCTATCAAACCGTTTTGCAACGTCCGTTCACTGAGCATGACCGAGCGCTGGATATGCACATCAGTCGAATGCGAAAACGCTTGATTGCCGTAGGCATGCCACCAGATCAAATTCAGACAATTCACCGTAAGGGTTATCTATTTAAATCCATAAATAGGTAAAGAAAGCGCGGCTATTTGTCTCGATTTTTGGTATTTCGTCACTTAATTTGCTTTAATTAATGCAAATTCAATTTACTCAAAATAACTCAATGAATTTGCGTCTAATTTTTATACTCTGCATTGCCAGTCTGTTTGCTGGTTGTGCTACTTATGCTGGCCTGAACTTTGACCAATTGTTCGGCCCTCAGTTGGTTCGTGAGCGTACTGCCAGCGTTGAAACGCCGCAGGCAGATTTCTTCCAACGCGAGGTAAAACCTATCGTCGATAACCGCTGTGTGGTTTGCCACGCCTGCTACGATGCGCCATGTCAGCTAAAACTCTCATCGGTAGAAGGGATCGACCGCGGAGCATCGAAAGCATTGGTTTATGAAGGCACTCGCCTGACAGCTGCTGCACCTACTCGCTTGTTTGAAGATGCAGAAACCACCCAAGAATGGCGCGACGCTGGCTTCCACCCTGTTTTGAATGAACGCGACCAAAGCATGGCGGCAAACCTTGAAGCTGGCCTTATCGCTCGTTTATTGCAACAGAAAGAGCGCCATCCCTTGCCAGACCAAGTGCAATTAGAAGGTTTTGATTTTTCGATTGATCGTGAGCAAACCTGCCCGACAATTGAAGAGTACGAACAGTACGAAAAAGACAACCCAAACTGGGGAATGCCATTTGGTATGCCGAATCTAACCAACAGCGAATACCACACGCTGATGACTTGGCTAGAAAACGGCGCGATCATGAATATGCACACGCCAATCAGTGACCAAGAGCAGGCGCAAATCAATCAATACGAAACACTGCTCAACCATTCAGACCTCAAGAACCAGTTGATGTCGCGTTATATTTACGAGCACTTGTTCCTGTCGCATCTGTACTTTTCTGAGTTGAGCGAAAAACCGCGCTTCTTTACCCTCGTGCGCTCCGCAACGCCGCCAGGACAACCAGTGAAGCGCATTTCCACTCGTCGCCCTTACGACGATCCGGGCGTTGAACGCGTTTACTACCGAATCATTCCAGAACAAGGCACTATTGTTGACAAAACGCACATGCCATTTGCGCTCAACAAACAGCGCATCAGCAACTGGAAAAAGTGGTTTATTGAAGCGGATTACTCCGTTACTCAGCTACCTAGCTACGAGCCAGAAGTTGCAGCTAACCCGATGACGGCATTCATTGATATGCCAGTGAGGTCTCGCTTCAAATTCATGCTTGATAACGCGCAAAACACCATAATGGCGTACATTAAAGGCCCTGTTTGTCGTGGTCAGCTTGCACTTAACGTCATCAATGATCGCTTCTGGGTATTCTTCTTAGACCCAGACAAAGCTGACATTCCTGAGGTTAACGAGTTCTACCGTTCACAAGCAGATAACTTAAAACTGCCAGCCGAACAAGAAAGTAATACGCTTCCAGTCACGAACTGGGTTAAGTACGCACGCCAACAAGCGCGTTATCTTGAAGCGAAATCTGAGTTCACGAACAATTGGTTTAAGCATGGCGAAAACCTATCGACTGACGTCATTTGGGACGGTAACGGTACCAACCCAAATGCAGCATTAACAGTATTCCGTCATTTCGACAGTGCATCTGTAGTTCAAGGGTTGGTTGGCGAGCAGCCAAAAACAGTCTGGATCTTAGATTACGCTTTGCTAGAGCGTATTCACTACCTATTGGTAGCAGGGTTTGACGTATACGGTAACTTTGGTCACCAGTTGATGACGCGTATGTTCATGGATTTCTTACGTCTTGAAGGCGAGAGTAACTTTGTTACCTTGCTGCCTGCGGATATGCGTCACCAGCTTCAATCGAGCTGGTATCAAGATCAAAGCCCTCAGCTTAGTGACTTTTTGCAACGTAACGTGAAGCCTTTTAATCAACCGACCAGCGTTGTTTACAAAACGGACGATCCAAAAACCGAGCTACTGAACATGATGCGCAAACGCTTATCGCCAGTGCTGTTACCGCGTTATGAGATTACCGATACTGCGCTTTCAGATAAAACGGAAAAAGAGCTAAAACGCATCGGTCAAGTGCGTGGTGAAGGGCTACAAACCGTCCCACAAATCACGATGCTGATGGTGCGTAGTAAGTCAGGTAAGGACGAACTGTTCACCCTACTTCACAACAATGCGCACACTAATATTTCGAGTTTGTTTGATGAAGAAAGCAACCGAGACTTCGCCAATGACGATATGACAATCGTGCGTGGCGTTGTCGGGAGCTACCCAGCAGCATTTTTCTCCCTTAATGAAAACCAAGTAAAAGAATTTGTCGATCAGTTTAGCGCGATTCAAAACGAAGCCGATTACGTTAAGTTGTTGGATAATTTTGCGATTCGCCGTAGCTCGGAAAAATTCTGGCCGTTTAGCGATCGTATCCACAATTGGTACCGTACAAATCAACCGATCGAATTTGGATTACTTGACTATAATCGTTTTGAGAATCGATGATGATTTAAGGGGGTTCTCATGGGTATCCGAGACAACATTGCCGCTCTGGAGCAACAAATTTACGTTGCTTGTTCAGAGGGAGACTACGAGACGGTCAACATGCTTGAGCATCAACTCGAATACTTGCGTGGCAAAGTGGAACATCCATTAGATGATGACCCTTATGCCTTAGACACTCGATTCGAGTGGGAAGATGACATGACCAAATAGAAAAAACCTCCGGCATTTACCGGAGGTTTTTGTTTTTAGGTTTGGGATTAGGTTTAAAACGCAGAGCTTTATTTTGCCATCAGCTCATCAAGTGCATTAACTGACGCAGCGACTTGCTCGTCCAATAAACCTTGCTGAGCGTTGTATGTATCTAGCGGTTCAGCAGCAATCTCGATACTTTGGCAAGTGTTCATTAACGCAGTAAGACCTAAACTCCCCGCACTGCCTTTTAGTTTATGAGCGAGATTTTTCACTGCTAGGCTGTCATTTTTTTCTGCTGACTCAACCAACTGTCCAAGTACATCCGCACTGGTATTTCTAAACAAGTCGATGATATGCAGCATTTTTTCTCTACCTAAAATCTTCATGTCAGACTGGATCACGCTTGGATTAATGATGACCATTTCTGGTTCCTCTCGTTGTTGGTGGTCTTGTTCGACCTGATTTTCAATAGTTAGATTGGTATCGCTCGTTTCGCTCAGAGGTAAGCATTCTCCACTTTGCGGAAGCAGTAATTGTTTGCCATCCAGAACATCCTGAATCAACGTAGCAAGGGCTTCTTTCTCAACCGGTTTTGGCAAGTAACCATCAAAACCCGCTGCCAAGTAGCGCTCCACTTCTTCCGCAAAAACATGAGCAGACACCGCAATCATAGGTGTCGGTGACAGCGCTTTGTCACCTGGCTTGTTACGTTCGATGCGTTTTAAGCGTTGAATCAAATCCGTGCCGTCACAATCAGGTAAATTGATGTCAACAAGCGCGATGTCAAAATCTTGTTTATCAATGATTCGTTCAGCTTGCAGGCCATCTTCCGCCATCACAACTTGATGCCCCATGCTCTGGAGGAAACCTTCCGCCACCACGCGGTTTACTTCATTGTCTTCGACCAACAGCACTTTCGCTTTCACCTTGCAGCGAGCGCTCGCCACAACACCGATTTCAACAGGTTCGCTTTCTTCAAGTGGGATGGAGAACCAGAAACGGCTGCCTTCGCCCTCTTCTGAGTCGACTTCTAGCACGCCGCCCATTGCTTCTACGATGCGTTTGCTGATCGCCAAACCAAGCCCTGTACCACCGATTTGGTTCAGACCTCCTTCTGCTTGCGTGAAGGCATCAAACAGAGTTTTCTGATCTTTTTTCGAAATGCCGATACCTGTGTCTGAGACTTCAAATAGCACTTGCGATTCGTCTTCTGGATTCAGGCTGACGTAAATATCAATTTCACCGTCTTCAGTGAATTTGATCGCGTTACCCACTAGATTGTTCAGCACTTGGCTAATGCGCGTTACATCCCCTTTCCAGTATCGGCTGACGTCACTTTCAATGTGGTAAGAGAACAGCAGTTGTTTCTCTTGTGCTCGGCTGTTCATCAGTTGGAACGTGTCTTCAACCATTTGATGTAGGTCGAAGCCCAATCGGCGAATCTCAAGATGGCCGGCTTCAATTTTCGAGTAATCCAGAACGTCATTTAAGATGGCAAGCAAGGTTTTACCACTGCGGTTGATGATCTCCGCGTAACGCTTTTGAATTGGGTTTAAACCAGAATCCATTAACAAACGAGCAGTACCGAGCACGCCGTTCATCGGCGTTCGAATTTCATGGCTCATTGTCGCTAAGAAGGCCGATTTCGCACGACTCGCCTGCTCGGCTTCATTACGCGCCTGAGCGTGGTTCACGACCTCTTCATTCAAGCGCAGGTTTGCTTGTCTCAACTGCGAAGTGCGCTGCTCAATCAATTCTTCAAGGTGTTCTTTGTGCTCTTCCAGCTCTCGTTTGGCTTTTGCCTCCCCTTCTGCCACCACTTTGAGCGCTTGGGCGGTATTGCGAGCGGTGATGATTGCTTGCCCCATGTGCGCAAGTTCGTCTTTGCCTTTAACTTCTAGCTCAACAGCCAAGTTACCTTGGGCAACAGAAAGCAGCGCAGCAGAGTATTCCGCCAGACGTTTCACTACCGACACGTACACCACTCGCCAAAGGATAAGCACAACCACAATCAAACCGACAATCGAGATCACCGTTAGCGACCATTGGGCAAATTTCAGGGTATTGGTCAGCTGGTCAACGGCAAACGTGGTGGTTTTGTTGGAATCGTCCACCAGCTTGTTTACGGTGCTGTTCAATTCAGAAAACAGCTCCAGCGTTTTTTGCATCAACTGTTGAGATTGTTCGTTGTTTTCGTATTGTTGCAGCAAAATGGTAAATACCACTTGGCGCTTACCGAGCTCGGTGAGCAATTGGCTCATCTGTTTTGAACGTGTTGGGTCTTCGACTGCTAAGACGCGGCGTTTCATGATCTTAAGATTGTTTTCAAACGCCGTCTGGATTTGTTGGATACGATCAACGTTGGTCAGAGTGCGTGCTTCTTCTATTTGATTAAGCATTTTAAATGCGAGAAGATGCAGCTCGTGCAGACGCTCGGTTAGGTCAAGATCGACTTCAACCAAAGCATCGAGCGCTTGATAGACTTGGTCTTTTTTGTTCGCTTCTAACAGGTCATAAATGTGGGTTACGTTAGCAACCGCAATCGTGCTGGTGTTTTGCACTTGAGTGCGAGTGAGCTGTTCCAACTCTTCACTCAGCAGGCGCATTTCTTCAACACGAGTATCAATTTCTTTCGCGAGCCACAACTTTCTTTCAACCGTGACACCAAGCTCTGCGAGGTTATTGATCACATTCTGAACGTTGCTTTCAAGTGCATCGAGCAGTTTTGAATCAAACGACTCACCGCCTAGCTCTTTAATGTGCGTCAACAGCGATTCAAGTTGTTCGAACAACACTCGCCCGGCTTCTTTCCTCTCTTGCTCATTTTGCGCATTAGAGAGCATTTGCACCGATGAAATGATTCGAGTACTCAATTCCGAGACTTGTCGCGCTTCTATCATGGCGGGGATCGCGGCATCTACCACGTTCCTTTCTGTTTTTGCCACCAGCGAAAAGCCGGATACGCCAATCAATGCTGATAACATGACCAGCATTGCCATCGCGATGAATGACAACAGAAGTTTACGACCGATGCTTGCGGTTGCTAGCAACATATTTTCATGACCTTAATGTTCGTGTTCGGCGACATATTACGTTATATTTTGCAGTGTTTACTTAATCTATGCCAACGAACTTCATTTCATGGTTATAAATCAACGCTCAATTCGTACAATTTTCAAGCATTCAGTCTTGGCAGCGTCACTTTGCGCTTCACTGCCTTCTGTGGCCGCTGAAAAGATCTGTGCGATCTACCCTCATTTAAAGGATTCTTACTGGTTATCAGTAAACTATGGAATGGTCTCTGAAGCAGAGAAACAAGGCGTCAACCTGCGCGTATTAGAAGCAGGTGGCTACCCAAATAAAAGTCGTCAAGAGCAGCAACTTACGCTGTGTACCCAATGGGGTGCGGATGCCATTATTTTAGGCACGGTTGATCCTCACGCCTATGAACACAACTTAAAAAGTTGGGTCGGCAACACGCCCGTATTTGCAACAGTCAACCAACTCGATCTTGATGATGAACAGAGCACACTGCTCAAAGGCGAAGTCGGTGTCGATTGGTATTGGATGGGTTACGAGGCCGGTAAGTACTTAGCCGAGCGCCATCCAAAAGGCTCAGGTAAAACCAATATTGCCCTACTGCTTGGCCCGCGTACTCGTGGTGGCACTAAGCCTGTCACAACAGGGTTTTATGAAGCTATCAAAAACAGCGACATCCACATCGTTGACTCCTTTTGGGCAGACAACGACAAAGAGTTACAGCGTAACCTGGTGCAACGCGTGATTGATATGGGGAACATTGATTACATCGTCGGCAGTGCGGTCGCCATAGAAGCAGCCATCAGTGAATTGCGCAGCGCAGATAAAACCCATGATATTGGTTTGGTATCGGTGTATTTGAGTCACGGTGTGTATCGTGGTCTTCTGCGCAATAAAGTGCTTTTTGCTCCGACAGACAAAATGGTGCAGCAAGGCCGCCTGTCTGTCATGCAAGCGGCTCACTATTTACGCCATCAACCGTATGAAAAACAGGCATCGCCAATCATCAAACCACTGACGCCAAAGACGCTTCACGATGACACAATTGAAGAATCGTTATCTCCGTCAGAATATAGGCCGACATTCAGCATAAAGGCTGTTGATTGATGCACTAAAAAAGTGTTTTATTGATAGATAACCAGTTCATAATCATAAAATCGGAATAACTTGATGCAAAAAACGACTCGTACCATGCCTGCGCATAAACACGTGGCATTGGTTGCCCACGACAATTGCAAACCTGAGCTCCTTCGCTGGGTAAAAGAGAATAAAGAAAAGCTGCAACGCCATTTCTTGTACGCTACAGGCACAACTGGCCACATGCTGAGCAAAGAAACTGGCTTAGCAATTAAGAGTATGATCAGCGGCCCGATGGGTGGCGACCAACAACTCGGTGCATTGATTTCGGAAGGTAAAATCGATGTATTGGTCTTCTTCTGGGATCCACTAAACGCCGTACCTCACGACCCTGATGTGAAAGCCCTACTTCGTATCGCGAGTGTTTGGAACATCCCAGTTGCGACTAACCGTGCAACGGCAAAATTCCTCTTCGACTCTCCTCTTTTAGAACAAGAAGTCGACATCGAAGTGCCAGATTACGAAGCTTACCTTGCAGAACGCATGTAAATCGACGTAATCGAATAGATAAAACAAAGGCGATACTGAGTATCGCCTTTGTTGTTTTTAACGGTTGAAAAAGTGTGTTTAACGTGAGGTAACGATTGGGTAGTCGCCACTTACGAGTTCTTGCACAAATGCAGAACCCGCGCCCGTATGCGTGATCCACACTTTCTCTTTTGCACGCGTAATCGCGACATAGAACAGTCGGCGCTCTTCGGCATACGGGAATTTGTCTTTGGACTCGGTCAACGCACCGTCGATGTGAATCTGCTTCTTCTTAGCTGGGAACTGCCCTTCATCCACAGCCAAAATAATCACAAAATCGGCTTCTCGACCTTTACTCGCATGACAAGTCATAAAACGAATATCTAGATTCGGGAATCGTCTTAACCAGTCATCATACAAATCGGGTTTGTGGTAATGGTTACGGCCAAGCAGCAATACAGACTTAGTTTGTTTCGCTTGTTGATTCAATTGATCGAGGATTTTCTCAACTTGGTTGCTTGGCGCTGTGTGCACGCTCTTTTGCTTGCGTTGTTTGTGGCTGTTGAGCGTCTTCGGTAATTGTGATGGGTTTTGCTGCACGAACGTATTCGCTACATCGCCAATTTGATTATTGAAACGATAGGTTGTGTCTAGGTGATGTACCGTAGAGTGAGCGAATCGCTCTTTAAACCCAGTAATCAAGTCCACATCTGCGCCCGCAAACTGGTAAATCGCTTGCCAGTCATCGCCTACGGCAAACAAGGTTGCGCCAGGCTGCTTCTCTGTTGATTCACATAACGCTTCGATCAACGCCAAACGATCTGGAGAGATATCTTGATACTCATCGACCATAACAAAACGCCAAGGCGATACGAACTTCCCTTTATTCACGTAATCCGTTGCTCGACTTATCATGGTTGGGAAATCGACTTGATTGCTCTCTTTGAGCATTTTTTGCCATGCAGAAAAGCACGGCCAACACAGTGCTAATTCGCTATTGAGGCGCGTATAGTCTTGGTGATCCACCAACTTCTCTTGCACTTGCTTTTTCGTTAAACCAACAGCAGCTAAATGCGACAATTGAGAATCCAACCAAGCAATTAGCTTCGGATTTTCCGAATGGCTACCCAACTCATCATCACCTTTCAGGTAAGCAATAGGCCATTTATCTAAATGCTTTTGCCAACGTTTGAAATTTGTTGGTGTCATCCAGTGCTTTTTCAACCAGTCGACACACCAAGCCGTGCGTTGGTTATCGTCTAATGCAAGAGGGCTAATTTCGACAGGCTGCTGCTCGACTTGATTAAGAATGTACAAGCCGAGTTGATGAAAGGTATTGACTCTTACGCCTTCTGCCGCCAAGCCGACTTTATCAACCAAACGCTCTTTCATTTCTTTCGCGGCATCTCGGCCAAACGCAAGCATCAAAAGTTCTTCCGCTTGAGCTTGATGGCTTTGAAGTAAGTAAGCCACTCTTGCAGTCAATACGCTGGTTTTGCCCGAGCCTGCCCCAGCCAAAACAAGGTTGTGATCATCATTGAGCAACACTGCGTATTGTTGCGACAAGTTCAGCGGAGACGATTCAATGCGGTTGAACAAGACTTCCCAATTAGGACGTTCGTTTTCCAACCATTCGTGATTGCGTTCTCCCAGCGTATGAGAGGTGTCAACCAACCAAGGCTCAATTTCACCCATGCGATTAGGCATGCGCATTTTAGCTTCGTCTAGGCTGGTCTTGATTTCTGCTAGTTCTTGATTGAGTTTCTCTACCCACGCCATAACTTGAGAATGAGAAAGATAGGCAGGAAGGTGTTTGAGCTGGTACAACTCTTCTTCCCATTTAGGAAGGTACTCCGCCAGTTTTCGGCACTGAGTGTTGTGCCACTCTTGATATTGACGCACAGCTTCTAACGCAAACTTACGACATTGAGGCCAAGGTAAACCTTGTACTAACCAACTTTGTTGCTTGCCATCTTGCTCGTGAGCAAAGAACTGAAGCGAGCTCCAAAACAGGCCGCGTTTCACGTTGACTTTACCGTTCCAGACGGTGAAAGGAATATGCTCTTCACTGCCAATTGAGCTTAATAAAACACTGTTCTCTTTTATTTCGACATGATAATACTCATTTTGAATAAAAAACTGTGCTTTGCTGGTGGCAGTAAGCTGCATGAAACGTGCGCCTTTTAAGTGAGAAGTTGTCGATTTATATCATTTTAGGGCTTCAAATTGTAGCAGCGACCGCCACCTAAATACGCATCTTCCTTGATTCTTTAATAAAATTCACATTACTGCTGATTTTGTGAACATAATTGTCATTACTTCAACGCTATAAACCCAAACTCTAGACGGTTTTCGCATCCGAAAACTGCTCTGCATTCTTAAGTCAATGACATTTCTGTCGATTTCATAACCAAGCGTGATTTTTTCTTAAATTAAATCATAAACACGCTATAGTGAGCTTGGTAACATATCCAAACAACTTCAAGATGATAGCGCCCGTGAAAGCCGTTTGTTTTAAGGCTCAATTGGTGAGCGTTAACCGTGAGAACGTCAACTTTCTAACGCCGTCATCCTTGAGTGAAATTGGGAATTTTTCTCCGTTTTTATCGGAAATGTAAGGCGCATTGTGCAAGCAGCTTCTAAATTTCGCCTCTATTGGGCAAATAAAACCATTAACTACAGCATTCTTATATTGATCACCCTGTTGGGTGTCGTTATTCCTGCTTGGTACTTCGGACAAAACACCTTGATCACACCTCTCATACTAGGTGTGATTGCCGCTGCACTAGCGGAAAGTGATGACAGCTTTATGGGACGAATCAAAGCTCTGATTCTCACGTTTATCTGTTTCGCGGTTGCGGCCTTCTCTATTGAAATACTGTTTCATACCCCTTGGCTGTTTGCCACGGGTCTGTTTATTTCCACGTTTGGCTTTATCATGCTTGGCGCAATTGGGCCAAAGTATGCCAGTATCGCATTTGGTTCGTTGCTGATCGCCATTTACACCATGCTCGGTGCGCACGAAAGCACGAATATTTGGTTCCAGCCGTTGTTACTGCTAACTGGTGCCGCTTGGTATTACTTTATGTCGATGATCTGGCAAATGTTCTGGCCGTTGCAGCCAGTGCAATTAAGCCTCGCAAACGTGTTTCTTGCGCTTGCTAATTATCTCGATGCCAAAGCCAAGCTTTTCCACCCAGTCACGAACCTTGCACCGCAACCAATGCGTATTGAAGCGGCTCGCCTTAATGCTGCAACGGTCACCGCACTCAATGCGTGTAAAGCAACGCTACTCACCCGTTCCAAGCGTGGTCATGTAGACGGCCCAAGTGACCGATTCTTGAATATCTATTTTATCGCGCAAGACATTCACGAACGCGTGAGTTCGAGCCACTACCGCTACCAAGATTTGGCAACGGAGTTCGAGCGTTCAGACGTACTGTTCCGCTTTAAATATCTTCTTGAGACACAAGCGCAAGCTTGCCGGGATATTGCTCAAGCCATTCAACTCGGCAACGAATACACTCACACCGATGAGTCGATTCTGGCTTTGGCAGAACTACAAAATTCACTGGCGTATTTGGAAGAGCAGCAACAAGGTCATTGGAAGCGTTTGTTAATGCAGCTGACTTACCTGTTCAATAACCTCGCTACGGTTGAAAAGCAGCTAAACAACATCAATAACCCAGATGCCGAACGCCTAGAAGAAGACACGCTTGCCGATACTAACCCACATACGTTGAAAGCGATGTGGCAACGCATTTCGGCTAACCTTCATAAAGATTCGATGCTGTTTCGACATGCGTTGCGTATGTCAATTGCGCTTACTATTGGGTACGGCATCATTCAGCTGTTTGATATTGACCGCGGTTACTGGATTTTGCTTACAACGCTGTTTGTATGCCAGCCGAACTACAGTGCGACGCGCCAAAAACTTACGGCTCGTGTGATCGGTACTTTAGCGGGGTTGTTGATTGGCGTACCGCTGCTAACGTTCTTCCCTTCTCAAGAAAGTCAGCTGGTGTTTATCGTTGTTTCGGGCGTGATGTTCTTTGCATTTAGGATGAACAACTACGGCTACGCGACCGGATTTATCACCTTGTTAGTCTTGTTCCTGTTCAACCAGTTAGGTGAAGGCTACGCAGTGGTGCTTCCTCGGCTTGCCGATACACTGATTGGCTGCGCGTTAGCCGTCGCGGCTGTGATGTTCATTTTACCTGACTGGCAATCGCGAAGACTGCATAAAGTGATGTCTGATGCGATAGATGCGAATAAACAGTATTTGGATCAGATCATCGGCCAATATCGTATCGGTAAGAAAGACAACCTGAGCTACCGCATTGCTCGTCGTCAGGCTCACAATAATGATGCGACATTGACGTCAGCAATCAGCACAATGCTTGCTGAACCAGGTAAGTATCGCGCAGCCGTCGATGAGAGCTTCCGCTTTCTGACGCTCAACCACGCCATGCTCAGCTACATCTCTGCTTTAGGTGCCCATCGTACTCGCATCGAAGATGAATCCATTCATAAACTGGTTCTGGATGCTCACCGTTGTATCCACCAGCATTTGGATGTGTTGCATCAACAATTACACCAACATTGCGAAGAGTGCGATTTATCCAATATTGACGATGCTGGACTTGAGCAGCGTTTGAACGAATGGCGCGATGAGGATGACAGCTCGGCGCGTATGGTGCTTCAACAACTCCACCTTATTTATCGCATGTTGCCTGAGCTTCACTCGCTGGCGAGCAAATTTGCCGTTCGTGTGAACTAACTCGACCTTAGAGAGACTAACTTAAAGGTGCATGTGACTTAACACGCGTTCTTTATGCAATTAGGGGAGCACTTTTGCTTCCCTTTTTTAATTTTAGATAACCCGAAGTAGGTAAAATTACCTTTCATAGGAAAAGTCTTACGTATCACTTAACGCACCCTGACAATACTCGGACAAAAAACCATCGATCAAATTCTAATCTAATTCTATTGAATAAGTATGTTGTGTGGCCACGGAGGCCGTTAGACAGGACATGAAGGATAAACCTGAGTACAGCGAGGATACAGAGATGAAAGCGCAACAATTTAAAGAGCTAAAGAAGAAGCTTGGAGACCTGACGGCAAGTCAGTTAAAAACATTGCAAGGCGAAATCAGCATGACGCTGAACAAAAAGGAAAAGCCATTGCTCTCCACTGAAGAGCGTGAAATGTTATCTAAACTGTTTGTTTGATTAAGTTATTGATATAAATCACTTGCACGTTTTATAAACACTTCCTATGCTAACAGCAGCATAATAAGTGGAATTATAATCATGCCAGTTTCAGGGATTCACTCCGGTCAACAAATCATGCAGTTGTCGCACAAGATGGCGGATAAAGCTGCAAACGAGATTCAACAAACCTTCGTAAAAGGCGGCGAAGACTTATCATTCAATAAAGTCGAACTCGCTAAAAACGTGGCTTTCGCCGCGAACCCTTCCCTAGCCGCACATGCCACTGTTATCGAACCTCTTATCGAAGTTACTCAAGCCGCAAGTTACAACCGTATTGGTGCGTCCGTTGTGGAGAAAAATAACGAAGTAATTGGCAGCCTTCTCGACATTCACGTCTAAAGAAACCAAGATAAAAATTATACCTAACTCCCTTTCCAGATATTGAAGAACACCAAACGCTAATAAGCGCAGCGGTCAAATCTAACCGCCGCACTTTTCATTTCTCAAGTCACTTTATCCGTTATCAATAACACCTCGATTAAGAAGCGATTCAACAATCTCGTTTGAGCTTAATCCATTGAAATCTATCGCCTGACCTAAGTTCTCAACCACAATAGTCTGATGAACGTTCGCATCAGTAGTAATGCTCAAAGAGACATTGTCTGTCGTGGCATCGTAGTCCGCTTGAATATGCGCAAGTAACTCATCAATTCCTGCCATTGGGTCATTTAAATCCGCAATCACGTCTTTAAGATCGATCGTGTCTTCATTAAGCGTAAAGTCGGTGATGGTATCCACTGCACCTTCGTCAACGGTATCTTGAGTCCATTTAAAGATATCGTTACCACCGCCACCCGTTAGGATGTCCGAACCCAGACCACCGATGAGAATATCATCGCCGTCACCACCGATAATGCGGTCATCACCCGCCCCGCCGATGAGGGAAATTCCGCGATCACTACCAAGTAACAGATTATCTTCCGTTTCAGAAGAAACATCGATGTCACGGCTGTTGGACGTAACATTGATGCTGATGTCAATTGGGTCTGAGAACGCTTGATCGCCATTCGATTCCGTTGAAACCGCAGTCAGCGTGATATCGTGATCACCCTGGCGCACATTATCGATGTGAAGCGTATCAATTTCATCAGCAGGCACTGTCCAAGTAGAAGTCGCGCTATCAAAACTGATGCTCGATGTGGTCGCATCACTCGTTAGCGTGGCGCCTCTTGGAACGCCTGTCACCTCTAACGCTAAGACTTCATCCAAATCCGTCAGTGCAGCAATAATGCCGACTAACGCTACGCCCTGAAAACTCGCACTTTGGCTAGCAGTAATGCGCTGGATGTAATTAAAGTTCGCGTCCAAGGCAAGCGTCGGTTTGTCTGCCACAGGTGTCACGTTGATATCAAACGTTTCGGTGGTTTGCAGCGACGTTCCTGTGGAATTCTCGTAGTAAATTCCATTATCGTCCGCTGTAACCGTCAATGAAATCGCTGAACTGTTCACGTCACTTGCATCGACAAAAACACCGACATTTGGATCTGTCGAAGTCAACACCGCATTAAGTTGGGACAACGTTCCCATCAACACGGTTTCACCCGCTAAACCAACACCTTGCGTCACACCACTGCCGGATGGCGCGATAACACTGACATCACCTTCACTCGCACTGAGCGAAATCGTCATGATCTCGTTCTCATGGATACCCGTGAAATCCACATCCGCTATCGTAATGCCTGATATTTTTTGACCTGCCGATTCGAAGATCGTGCTGGTTACTAATGACCCATCAATCTCTGGAGCATCATTAACCGCTTGAACGTTCATGACCGCAGAGCCACTGATTGTGATTGGATCCGGTGCTCCATTGGTTGTGCCATCATCAGTAATGTCATAGACAAAACTCACGTCGCCGTTGAAGTTTGCTGATGGTTCAAAGCGCCATTCCGTCGCGCTAATCTGAGTGATCGTTCCCGCTGATGGATCCGCAAGCGTGACATTACTGACCGCCAAGTTATCGTTTTCCGGATCGGTCGCGTTTGCCAATAGCTCCGAGGCGGTAATGCTTACAGCGCCGCTGTCTTCTTCTATCGAAGAAAGCGTCACTTCCGATGTTTGAGGCGCATCGTTTACATCGAACACTTCAAAAGATGCAGAACCCGATACCGTCTTAGGATCGGATACACCATTTGTTGTGCCGTCGTCCGTAATATCGTAAGTCAGCTCGACAGGGCCGTTGTAACCCGGCGCTGGCGTAAATTCCCAATTCCCTGTGGCTGCGTTAAACGCCAAAGAGCCAGAACTAGGGTCCACAAGTTGAACGTTACTCACCGTCAAGTTGTCGTTTTCCACATCAGTGGCATTCACAAGCAAATCTGATGCAGAAATTGCAAATACACCACTGTCTTCACCAATACTGGTCAAGGTAACTGGCGACGTTTCAGGCGCATCGTTCACGGCTGTAACATCAATCACAAAACTGCTGCTGTTGGTGTTTAAAGTGTCATCAACACCACTAATAACAATGCCTTCGTTACCTTGGTCATCGACTGTAATGTTCACAGTAACATCGCCGAAGAAGTTGAGATCAGGGTTGAACTCAATCAATCCTTCTGCAATGGCGGCGTTGAGATCTGCGACTGAACCTTTTAGCTCAACTGCTCCTGTACCGTCACCCTGAACCGTCAAACCATATTTCGAGATAACGTTAGCGTTCAATGCGAGATACCCGCTATCTACCGCTACATTAAGAACATACTCTGCATTCGGGTTATCAAGTACCGCATCGACATCAGAGATACCGAAGCTATTTAGCAATAAGGCGTTGTCTTCAGGTGTTTCCACATCGACAACATTAACGAAGTCAGGTCTGTCGTTTACCGCTGTAACATCGACAGACACATCAAACTCTTCCGCATTACCCAAGCTTTGGCTGCCGTCCAGGCCGGTATCGACCGCTTGCACTTTAAAATGAAGCGAGCCAGCCCAAGAATTGTCGTTTCTATCACCAGAGTTAAAGACGATTTGATCTAGGTCTTGTGCATTGATTTCAAGGACAAAAACACCACTACCTTGATCAACAAATGTCGTTCCATCTGGAAGTGACAAGCTCGCACCATCTGGTACGTTTGAAATCTCAATCCTCAATGTTTCTGGATCATTCTCTTGATAATTTGCACCGTCGCCAATCGACTCTTTGTTATCCACCACCAGCGCATTCACGTTGATGGTAATGTCTTCGCCTTCGTTGCCTGAGACTTGGGTATCAGGGTTAACATCCACGTCGTCGCCAATCGGGTTAACGACTAACGTAAAGTTGCTGTTTCGCTCGGTAGGCACTTTCAACAGTTCTTCTTGAATGAAGACAGAGATACCGATTTCAACTTCACCACTAAAGTGTTTTGGCGGCTTAATTTGAATATCACTCAAGTCGATGGAAGTTTGCGTCAAGTCTTTAACTTGAATGCTCCACTCGCCATTACCTGCGTTTTTCACAATGTAATCGGATGAATTAGACTCAACAACAAAGTCATTCGGAATACCAGTCAGCTTAAGTGAAACAAAGCTTTCAGAGCCATCATCGTCGGTCAGACTGATCGTAACGCCAGTACCTGACTGGTTGAGTGAAATCAACGTATCTTCATCACCCGTCACGACGATAGGCTGACTTGGATCGGTTCCCGTAATCACGATGTCATCCACGACAGGCGTGACTTCAAATGTTACGTCGTCGGTAAAGGTGCGTACATCTACGTTATCGCCCGGATTGATCAATGTCGATTGGTCAAACACGGCAACGTCTGTGATTTCGCCTTCGATGTTAATTTTCACCGTATTTTGACCACCACCAACCGGGTAGTTTTCACTCGGTTTGAACAGAACGTTATCCAACGCTCCCGCTAAAATATCGGCTTCATTGAATTCGATACTCGTGCCCAAACTATTGCCATTGCTATCGACAAACTCACCCAGTGTCGTGTCATCAAGCGTCAACTTGATGTTGGTTAACGTTTCTCTACCGCCTAATGTGTTGTTGAAGCCATCTGCAAAATCGACGTTCAAATTAAGCTGAATTAATCCATCTTCATAACCAACACCATCAGCGGTTGGAACATCGTTATTGAGATCATCAACAGGCTGCTTGTTCGCATCAAGACCAAGTGTTCCAGTAATATCGACTGTGACATCTGGCGTGATGTTGCGATCCAACGGCTGGTCGCCTGCCGAGCTTGGCACGTCAGCAACTGGCAGAATTTGCACCGGAATCAGTTCTGTGGACGATTTTTCATCTGCAGAGCCCGTATCTTTAGTCACAAATCTCACTGGCAAAACGAAGTCGCCAGCATAATCTTCAGCCACGCGCATCGTTAAGCCTTCAAGGCCAACAATGTTTCCGCTTGCGTCGATATCCGCTTGGAATACGTATTTGCCGTTAATGAAATCAACGTCCGTACCGGTAATGATTAGGCCCGGCGGAATACCAGGTGAAGATGGGTCAATGACGATGGTCAATACGTCTTCCACACCATCAGGATTGATCACATCAATCTTGGAAGTAAGCTGAGCACCAAGATCGACAAAGTTGTCTTCTGAGCCTTCAATTTGTACGTCATCGGTCACGTCAATTTCGGCCGCGACACTGGTTTGCGGAGTAAGAACCGTTGGAAACTCCAACATCACGTCCGTTTGTCTTATTTCAGTTGCGTCTTTTTCAACCGAATCTTCACCTAAGTCATTCACACGCGCGTAAATCGTCAAACCAATTTGCGATAAACCGCCGTTATCACCATTGTCAGTGTCGTCGTTCGGCGTCAAATCAAGGCCAGATGGCGCTTTGATGCAGAAATTCTCCTCATCAATGATCGTCCAACGGCCGTCACCTTCATTCAGTGCTCCGATAATGACTAGCTGGTTAAGAATGGCAGGATCGGTCGTGTGCAACTGAACAACCAGTTCAGTTACCACCTCATCCGAAGAAGCATCAAACTCTTGATATTTAATGATGTTTGCACCAGCTTGGCCACCCGCAGAGGTGTTGATTGTAAAGTCGATTGCACCTTGCGCATCCGATTTAACAACGTCTATCGCAGTACCATTACTTTCTGTGACCAGCAAGCGCGTTTGATCGCCTATCGCACCAGAGGTATCTTCTGGTTCAACAACCGGATTCACTTGAACGTGAACCGAACCTGTAATCACCGCTTCTGCAATCCCTTGTCCTGGATTTGCCGCATCAACGTACTCATGGTCAATCTCTTTCACGGTCAACGTTGTGCTCAAATCAAAGTCGGTACTGGAATCTTGTTCCAACTCAACTTGAACATAACCACTCTGCGTAACGCGAGCAGAGAAGTCTTGCTCCGATTCATTGGCTTGCGGTGTTAATGTTAACGTACCAGCGACGAGCGTTTGCGCTACACCATCCACGAACACGGTACAACTCGGAGGGAAGCCAGAAATCGTCACTTCTGAGAAGAACTCATCGGCATCTGGACTTTGGCTGGTCGTTGGTTTCCAGTCGATGTTGAAGCGCGTATCTTCGTCACCTTCCGAAACCACGGTATAGTTATTTCTTGCGTCAATCACAGGGCCAACAATCACACGAATTTCCCCAGTTGAGGTGCGCGTATGACCATCGTTTTCAGTAACGATCGTGGTTGCTGTAATGTGAATATTCTCGGTAGACGATGCTTCCGGTTTAATCACAATGCCCGAGTTGATGTTTGCTTGCGTAATATTCGCTTCATAGATTGGCTGGTTATTACCATCGTACCCAACGAACGTTAAATCGACCGAGTTGCCATCATTATCAAATATCTCAACGCCATCAGGAATGTTGGAAAGCAGTACCGTTACCGTTTCAGAGTGGTCGTTAGGGTTGTCTTTGAATTCTCCAGAAAGAATGCTGAACGAAATATCAACTTGGCCATTTTCATCCACAAATGTTTGAACGCCACGTACGTTACCATCATCAAACTCTTGCCAAATACCTGACTTATCATTGAGTTCAACGATTGGAATATCCGCTACGCCTTTCACATCAACAATGACGGTTTTGTTCCCGAGTGAAAGTACATCTTGCGCGGAACCTGTTGATAGCGATGCGTTGTCTTTTACGATGCCTTCTACGTTGAAGGTGAAATCGTCGTTACTGTGCAGTGGTGGCAGCACTTCTACATTCGTCAGCTGTGACTCAGGAATTTCGTAATACAGCACATTGCCGTTGCCATCCGTCACTTCAACAATCTGTGAAGGATTCACACCATCGAGCCAAACAAGCGTCACGCCGTCGATAGAGAAATTCGAGATGCGAACAAACAGCTCTTCTGAACCATCCATATCCGCGGATGGTTTCATTGAAATCACTTCGCTTAATTGAAGTGGATCGTGGTCAGTAACCGGATCGACCGTATCTTGAGTGCGAGCGTTATCCTCGAAAATATTGATGCGATTAACGGTAAAGCTGCCAGCATCAGCGACTGGAGAGACATCAATGACGATGGTTTCCGTTTCTGAGCGAGCCGTTTCTTTACCTGTCAGTGGATTCACGCTCTCCGTGGTGATCGCAGTGACATCAATTTTTATTTCACCCGAGAAGTTATCAATTGGATCGACTTGAACATCGCCAATTCGACTTGCATCAACAAGGTATACCCCACCCGTTTGCGCGATGGCACTGCCATCTGAGTAAACTAGCGTTGCGTTGCCCTCACCTTGGGTAAAGACAAGTTCGTACACGATGCTTTCTGGATTACTGCTGTCTTGAGTTTGCGCGCTGATGTTCAGAGAAACGTTGTTACCATCTTCATCAACCGTGTAGTTAAAGGTACTGTTTGCCGTCCACGTCGCGATGTCTGCAACGCTTTCCACTTGAATGTTGAGCCTGCCATTGATGATGTGGTCAGACACACCGTTATTAAGGATCTCAACTCGGATACGTGGATCTATGCCACTATCGCCTGTCGCAAAATGGCGGTCGGGTACAAAATAGAGGTTCTCAAGCGTAACGAACTCACCATTGAATGATTGAATGACATTCGAACCGTCCAACACAACAGAGCCATTGACTGGCGTAAGTTCAATATACTCACCATTGGCATTTCGATAATAGAACGTGCCGTTGTGCGTGCTCGCATCGCGAATCGTGATATCGCCTAGACTTTCATTTCTATCGAGGTCGTGCAAGTTAATCACTAGATCGACTTTCGCTGGCGTAGTATCTAGACCCGATAAGTTATCTTGCGTATTGGCATTCTCAGTACCAAGGATAGAACCGTCACGGCCTTTATCTTCGAAAGACAACACCGATGAGGTATCGATTTGTGCATTTCTGTCTGTCACGGAGATGTCGAGATCGGCGGTACTCGTATCGCCGTCACCATCGGTAGCCATAACATGAACTGTGAAATCGATTGAAGCCGCATCGGTATGATCAAGATCGTCATTTGGTCTAAAGCTAATAGAGCCATCAGTTCGAACAATCAAACGTCCAATTTCAGTGTCAACGCCGTTTAAGGTTTTATGTACAAAAACCGTTTGATTACTGCCGTTAAGATCAACGGTTGTCATATCTATTCCATTCTGTTTGAAATAGATACCTGAATCGTCTGCGCTAAATGAGGTCAGCTCACTACCATCTGCACCATAATTTAAGTCGCCTTCTACAGGATCTTGGAACAGTTGAACGGTTCGCGTTCCTTGCCCTTCAACGCGAGTGATGGAACTATCGTAAATCGTTGGAACATCATCTGTGATCGTCACAGGAAGATTGATACCAGCGGTATCGCCATCCACATCCGTAGCAAACACAGGCAGATTGAGCGTCAGTAAATCTTCGCCCTGAACACCATGATCCAGTACGCCTTCTAGCGTGAATTTGTATGTTCCGTCAGCATTTAACACCAGAGTAAATACCGATTTTCCATCTGGCGTTTGACCTTGGTAAGTGTAGTTGTTGTTATTCACACCAGTTTGTACGAGCGTGACCGCTTGTCCGCCTGACGTTACCCCGCTGATTGGGTTGCCAGACAAATCTAACTGGTAAGAAACTATCGTATCCGCACCTTCTACGCTATCAAAGCTGCCGCTTGCCTCTAGGCTGTCTTTGCTCAGCTCTGAGCCTGAAGGCAAGTCATCTTCATCTAAGAACAACGGCGTCGCCGTTTTGATTTCCGGCACGTCATCCACAATGGTAATTGGCAAGTTTACAGATGCCGATGTATCACCATCGAAGTCAGTAACAGAAATAGGAATATCTAACGTTAGGCTGTTTTCGCCCGCGCCAGCAGGATGATCCACAGGACCCACTAACTCAAATTGGTAGCTATTGTCTTTTGCATCCAACGTTAGGGTGAAAATCTGCGTGTTCGTGCCCACAATCACCGCTTCATAGGTGCTTACACCGTCGGCTTCAGAGACCAGTCTTAGTTCCACATCTTGACCATTTGACTGCAAACCAGCGACCGCGCCAGCTAAGTCAGAAACATGATAACTGACGATTTCATCAGCGCCAGCAACAACGTTAAAGTGTCCATCTAACACTAGTAAGCCAGAAGTATCAGAGCCAGCAGGTAAATCATCTTCGTCAATCGTCAACTGGCTACTGTTATCCACCCCAGTGATAGACGGCACATCATCAACAACGGTAATTGGCAAACTAATCGTGTTCGACACATCACCATCAAAATCCGTGGCATTCACAGGGAAATCAATCACTAGCTCGTTTTCACCATTGCCATTTGGATGGTCTAGCTGAGCAAATAATTCAAATTGATACCTATCTTCTCCAGCATTTAACGTAAGTTTAAACACGATATCGGTAGTGCCTTGCACGTACGCACGGTACTCAATCACGCCATTCGCGTTTGAGTATTCAACAAGCTCTAGTGGCTGACCTGCTGACGTTAACCCAGCAACAGGTGAGACAAGATCCTCCAATTGGAAGCTAACGATAGAATCTGCACCGTCAACGACATCAAAATGTCCGCCGATAATATGATCACCTTGACCATCCGACCCTTTGTTCGGAATGTCATCCTCATCAATGGACAAGTGACTTCCAGGACGAATAGCTTCAATTGTCGGCTTATCATCCAAAATAGTGACTGGCAACGTCGCGTTAACGGAGTCGTTATCGCCGTCCGTAATCACTATCGGCAGATTGATGGTCAGGTCATCAGAGTTCGTCGCATGATCGAGCGCGCCAGACAATTCAAAATCGTAGCGTCCGTCTTGATGCAATGTCAGCGTGAAAATGGTGTCGCCACCAGCGGTTTTTCCGACATAAACCAAAGCATCACTCGTTGACGCTGTAGCGTCTTGAGTAATCGCGATGCTCTCGCCGCCAGAAGTAAGTGCAGGCAGTAGATTGGAATTGAGATCCAGAACAAATGAGTCGATACCATCCGCGCTGGTCACTTCAAACTGACCAGAAACCGTTAGAGGCTCCTTGGTCTCGTCTGAGCCCAGCGGCAAATCATCTTCATGCACTTGTAAACTGTCTATATTCGTTACCACGGGTACATCGTCTACCACCGTAATCGGTAACGTGAACACTGGTGATACATCGCCATCACCGTCAGTCACGGTGATTGGCAGTTCGATTATAATGTTGTTTTGCTGATTGCCATCAGGATGATCAAGTGGTTTTCTAAGATCAAACTCATAGGAGCTATTTAACGCATTCAGAGTTAACTCAAACACCACTTCTTGAGAATTAACCGTGATACCTTGATAAACATTCACCCCGCCAGTACTGGACGTTAAGACTAAGGTGATTGCCTCTCCGCCAGACATCAATGTACTAACTGGCGTCGTCAAATCACTCAGTTGAATCGAGGTGACTTGGTCTGCCCCTTCTGTTACATCGAAGGTACCACCGATGATGGTGTCTTGAGTACGGTCAGTACCCTGCGGTAGGTCGTCCTCATCGACGGTCTGTTCACTACCCTGAGCCAAACCGTCGATGGTTGGTACGTCATCCACAACAGTGATCGGCAACGTGAGAGTATTCGAAACATCACCATCAAAATCCGTCGCTGCGATAGGAAGGTTGATGACGATGTCGTTTTGACCATTCGCGGTTGGATGATCGAGTGGCTCAAGTAGTTCAAACTTGTAGCTGCCATCAGAAACATCCAACGTCACTCGGAATGCAGGTGTTGTTGTTCCATCAATAATGGCTTCATAAACGGATACGCCACCTGAATTAGAAACTTCAACGAGAGTCAGTGATTGCCCACCAGACGTTAAGCCTTGAACTGGCGTCTTCAAGTCAACGATATGGTACTCGACGATATGGTCCGCACCTTCTGTCGCGACAAACTTACCAATAATACTCGTTGGTTCATTGCCATCAGAACCCACGGTTGGCAAATCATCTTCGTCGACTGTTAGTACGCTGTTTGCGTCGATACCATCGAGTGTTGGTCGATCATCAACAATCGTGACTGGAATCGTCGCGCTCGTGGTGTCGCCATCAAAATCGGTCGCGATAATAGGGAAATTCAGCGTTAGCTCATCTGCACCGATTGGATGGTCAAGTGTCCCTTCAAGGGTAAAATTATAACTGCCATCCGGTTTTACAACGAGCGTAAACACAGCATTCGCACCCGCGGTTGCTGTGTAAGTAAAACTGCCATCTGCATTTGCAGTTTCAGTCATGGTTACGGCAATACCTTGCGAAGTAAGCCCATCAACAGGCATCGCATTCACATCGAGCTGATAACGGACGACACTATCCGAGCCTTGAGTCGTAGTGAACTTACCGTCTATGGAAAGCGCTTCTTTTTGATCAGAACCAATGTTGTTCAAGTCATCTTCATCGACCGTAATTGGCGCAACATTTGTGATCACTGGTTGGTCATCAACAATGGTCACAGGAATCGTGGCAGAAGTGGTGTCACCATCAAAATCCGTCGCGATGATTGGGAAATTCAGCGTCAGTTCGTCACTGTTACTCGCATGGTCAATTGGGCCTTCGAGCGTAAAGTTGTAACTGCCATCTGGATTAACAATTAACGTAAAGACAGGATTGGTTCCTGCGGTTGCCGTATAAGTGAAACTACCATCTGGATTTGCCGTTTCACTCAATGTCACCGCAACACCTTGCGAAGTAAGCCCATCAACAGGCGTCGCACTGGCATCCAATTGGTAACTCACTACGCCATCAGAACCTTGATTGGTGGTGAAGTGTCCGTCAATCGATACTGAACCGTCTTGAGCCGAGCCAATCTGCGCGAGGTCATCTTCATCAACGGTGATCGCTTGAACATCGTTAATTGTTGGCTGGTCATCAACAATGGTTACAGGGATGGTTGCCGATGACGTATCGCCATCAAAGTCGGTCGCGATGATTGGAAAATTCAGCGTCAGTTCATCACTACCAGTTGCGTGATCGATTGGGCCTTCCAACGTAAAGTTGTATGAACCATCGGTATTCACCACCAACGTAAAGACAGGATTGCCGTTAGCGGTCGCGGTGTAAGTGAAGCTGCCATCTGCATTCGCTGTTTCAACCAAATCAACAACTTCGCCGTGCGACGTTAATCCTGCTACAGGGTTCATCGAACCATCGAGTTGATAGCTCACCACTCGGTCAGAACCTTCAGTTGTGGTGAACTTGCCATCAATAGAAACAACGCCATCTTGAGCAGAGCCAATACTCGTTAAATCGTCTTCATCCACTGTAATGGCATCGACGTTTGTGATGGTCGGTTGGTCATCGACGATAGTCACTGGGATCACCGCTGAGCTGGTGTCACCATCAAAGTCCGTTGCGATGATTGGGAAGTCCAGCGTTAGCTCGTCGCTATTAATAGCGTGATCGATTGGGCCTTCCAACGTGAAGTTGTAAGAGCCATCAGCGTTCACTATCAACGTAAATACTGGATTGCCATCTGCCGTCGCACTGTAAGTGAAGCTGCCGTCAGCATTTGCCGTTTCTACGAGTACAACCGCTTCGCCGTGCGACGTTAATCCTGCTACAGGGTTCGTCGATCCGTCGAGTTGATAGCTCACCACTCGATCAGAGCCTTCTGTTGTGGTGAATTTACCGTCAATAGAAACGACACCATCTTGAGCAGAACCAACGCCCGATAAATCGTCTTCATCAACCGTAATAGAATCGACGTTTGTGATAGTTGGTTGGTCATCTACGATGGTCACTGGGATCACCGCTGAGCTGGTGTCACCATCAAAATCGATCGCAATAATTGGGAAGTTCAGAGTTAGCTCGTCACTACCATTGGCATGGTCTATTGGACCTTCTAGCGTAAAGTTATAAGAACCATCTGCGTTAACAATCAAGGTAAAGACGGCGTTACCACCTGCGGTGGCTTGATAAGTAAAACTGCCATCTGGGTTGGCCGTTTCAGTCATCGTTACCGCGACGCCTTGAGACGTCAGCCCTGCAACAGGATCGGCAGAAGAATCCAATTGATAACTAACGACACCATCAGAACCTTGCGTTGTTGCAAATTGGCCGTTGATGGAAAGTGCATCATTTTGGTCTGAGCCAATCCCCGTCAAGTCATCTTCATCAACTTGAATTGCATCCACATTCGTGATGACTGGCTTATCGTCGACGATAGTCACTGGGATGATGGCAGAAGTTGTATCGCCATCAAAGTCAGTCGCAATAATTGGGAATTTCAGCGTTAGCTCATCGCTATTAATAGCGTGATCGATCGGGCCTTCCAGTGTGAAGTTATAACTGCCATCCGTTTTCACGACCAACGTAAAGACAGGGTTGCCATCTGCTGTCGCAACGTAGCTGAAGCTGCCATCAGGATTTGCAGTCTCTATCAACGTCACTGGATTGCCTTGCGAGGTGAGCCCATCAACAGGTTTCGCATTCGAGTCAAGCTGGTAACTCACGACTCTGTCTGCACCTTCAGTAGTCGTAAACTTGCCATCAATTGAAACTGGGTCGTTTTGGTCTGAGCCAACATTGACCAGATCGTCTTCATCAACATTGATAGCATCAACAGCAGAGATTACTGGCAACGAGTCAACGATTGTGACTGGTAACGTGACCTGGCTTGTATCGCCATCAAAATCCGTCGCAATGATAGAAAAATCTAGCGTTAAAGTGTCACTATTTGGAGCATGATCAACAGCACCTTGCAGTTCAAATGAATAACTACCATCGTTGTTTACCTGCAACGTAAATACCGGATTGCCGTTTGCCGTCGCTGTGTAGGTAAAGCTGCCGTCGGCATTACTGACTTCAACCAACGTGATAACTTGACCGTTGGAGGTCAAACCGTTTAGCGGGTCTGAACCTGTTTCAAGCTGGTACTGAACCACACCATCTGAGCCTTGCGTGGTTGTAAACTGCCCTTCAACCAACAACGCATTTGATTGCCCACCATTCGTAATGAGATCATTTTCATCCACAGTGAGAGGCACGACATTCTCAATCGTAGGAACATCATCTTGAATAGTGACAGGCAAAACCATGACACTACTATCGCCATCAAAATCCGTCGCGATGATTGGGAAGTTAAGCGTCAGTTCGTCACTGTTACTCCCATGGTCAATTGGACCTTCGAGCGTAAAGTTGTAACTGCCATCTGGATTAACAATTAACGTAAAGACAGGGGTGCTTCCTGCGGTTGCCGTATAAGTGAAACTACCATCTGGATTTGCCGTTTCACTCAATGTCACCGCAACACCTTGCGAAGTAAGCCCATCAATAGGCGTCGCACTGGCATCCAATTGGTAGCTCACAACACCGTCAGAACCTTGATTGGTGGTGAAGTGTCCGTTAATCGATACTGAACCGTCTTGAGCCGAGCCAATCTGCGCGAGGTCATCTTCATCAACGGTGATCGCTTGAACATCGTTAATTGTTGGCTGGTCATCAACAATGGTTACAGGGATGGTTGCCGATGACGTATCGCCATCAAAATCGGTCGCGATGATTGGAAAATTCAGCGTCAGTTCATCACTACCAGTCACGTGATCGATTGGGCCTTCCAACGTAAAGTTGTATGAACCATCGGTATTCACCACCAACGTAAAGACAGGATTGCCGTTAGCGGTCGCGGTGTAAGTGAAGCTGCCATCTGCATTCGCTGTTTCAACCAAATCAACAACTTCGCCGTGCGACGTTAATCCTGCTACAGGGTTCATCGAACCATCGAGTTGATAGCTCACCACTCGGTCAGAACCTTCCGTTGTGGTGAACTTGCCATCAATAGAAACAACGCCATCTTGAGCAGAGCCAATACTCATTAAATCGTCTTCATCCACTGTAATGGCATCGACGTTTGTGATGGTCGGTTGGTCATCGACGATAGTCACTGGGAGCACCGCAGAGCTGGTGTCACCATCAAAGTCCGTTGCGATGATTGGGAAGTTCAGCGTTAGCTCGTCGCTATTAATAGCGTGATCGATTGGGCCTTCCAACGTGAAGTTGTAAGAGCCATCCACATTCACTACCAACGTAAATACTGGATTGCCATCTGCCGTCGCAGTGTAAGTGAAGCTGCCGTCAGCATTTGCCGTTTCTACGAGTACAACCGCTTCGCCATGTGAGGTAAGGCCAGCAACAGGATCCGTCGAGGAATCAAGTTGATAGCTCACCACTCGATCAGAGCCTTCTGTTGTAGTGAATTTACCGTCAATAGAAACAACGCCATCTTGAGCAGAACCAACGCCCGATAAATCGTCTTCATCAACCGTAATAGAATCGACGTTTGTGATAGTTGGTTGGTCATCTACGATGGTCACTGGGATCACCGCTGAGCTGGTGTCACCATCAAAATCGATCGCAATAATTGGGAAGTTCAGAGTTAGCTCGTCACTACCATTGGCATGGTCGATAGGGCCTTCTAGCGTAAAGTTATAAGAACCATCTGCGTTAACAATCAAGGTCAAGACGGCGTTACCACCCGCGGTGGCTTGATAAGTAAAACTGCCGTCTGGGTTGGCCGTTTCAGTCATCGTTACCGCGATGCCTTGAGACGTCAGCCCTGCGACAGGGTCGGCAGAAGCATCCAATTGATAACTAACGACACCATCAGAACCTTGCGTTATTGCAAATTGACCGTTGATGGAAAGTGCATCACTTTGGTCTGAACCAATCCCCGTCAAGTCATCTTCATCAACTTGGATTGCATCCACATTCGTGATGACTGGCTTGTCGTCGACGATAGTCACTGGGATGATGGCAGAAGTTGTATCGCCATCAAAGTCAGTCGCAATAATTGGGAAGTTCAGTGTTAACTCGTCGCTATTAATAGCGTGATCGATTGGGCCTTCCAGTGTGAAGTTATAGCTGCCATCCGTTTTCACTACCAACGTAAAGACAGGGTTGCCATCAGCGGTCGTAACGTAGCTGAAGCTGCCATCAGGATTGGCAGTCTCTATCAACGTCACTGGATTGCCTTGCGAGGTGAGCCCTGCAACCACATCTACAGAGGTATCTAACTGGTAACTCACCACGCGATCAGAACCTTGCGTTGTCGTGAACTGACCATCAATCGTAAGTGAATCATTTTGGTCCGAACCGATGTTCGCTAAGTCGTCTTCATCAACACTGATTGCTTCAACATTTGTGATAGTCGGTTGGTCATCGGTAATCGTGACAGGAATAACGGCGGAAGTCGTGTCTCCATCAAAATCGGTCACTGTGATCGGGAAGTTGAGCGTTAAGCTGTCGCTGTTTGCTGCGTGATCAATCGCACCTTCAAGGGTAAAGTTGTAGCTGCCGTCTGGATTGACGGTTAATGTGAAAACCGGATTTGTCCCTGCTGTTGCCGTATAGGTGAAGCTGCCATCAGAATTAGCCGTTTCCGTCATTGTGACGGCTACGCCTTGTGAGGTTAATCCATCAACAGGTGTCGCATTCGAGTCAAGCTGGTAACTCACGACTCTGTCTGCACCTTCAGTGGTCGTAAACTGGCCATCAATTGAAACTGGGTCGTTTTGGTCAGAACCGATACCAACCAGATCGTCTTCATCAACACTGATCGCTTCAAAATCCGTTACAACTGGCAATGAGTCAACGATGGTGACTGGCAACGTAATTTTGCTCATGTCGCCATCAAAATCCGTCGCAATGATGGAAAAGTCCAACGTTAAGGTGTCACTATTTGGAGCATGATCAACAGCCCCTTGCAGTTCAAACGAGTAACTCCCGTCACTGTTTACCTGTAACGTAAATACCGGATTGCCGTTTGCCGTCGCCGTGTAGGTAAAGCTACCGTCGGCATTACTGACTTCGGCCAACGTGATAACTTGACCGTTGGAGGTCAAACCGTTTAGCGGGTCTGAACCTGTTTCAAGCTGGTACTGAACCACACCATCTGAGCCTTGCGTGGTCGTGAACTGCCCTTCAACCAACAGTGCGTTTGATTGTCCACCATTCGTAATTAAGTCATTTTCATCCACAGTGAGAGGCACGACATTCTCAATCGTAGGAACGTCATCTTGAATGGTGACAGGCAAAACCATGGTGCTGGTATCGCCATCAAAATCCGTCGCTGTAATCGGGAAATTCAGTGTTAACGCATCACTGCCACTAGCGTGATCGATTGGGCCTTCCAACGTAAAATTGTATGAACCATCAACATTCACCACCAGCGTAAATACTGAGTTGCCGTTTGCTGTCGCGGTGTAAGTGAAACTGCCGTCGGCATTTGAGGTTTCTACCAGCTCAACGGCTTCACCATGTGAAGTCAAGCCATCAATTGGATTGGTCGATGCGTCGAGTTGATAACTCACCACTCGGTCGGAGCCTTCTGTCGTGGTGAACTTGCCGTCAACCGAAACAGAATCATTTTGATCCGAGCCGATGCTCGCAAGGTCGTCTTCATCCACCGTTAAAGCTTCTACACCATCAATAGAAGGCGCATCATCTTTAACTTCTATGACGATTTCTGCGGCTTTGGCATCATTCGAACCGAGCGTCAAAGAAGAGCGGTCTCCGTCGGCATCAACGGCATAAACTGGAATGGTGAACGTTAACGATTCGTCGTTTGCGCCAGTATGATCCAGCTGTTCATAGAGGTTGAATTGATATTCGCCTTGAGACGGTGAGTCGATACTGATGTCGAATACCGTAATGCGCACACCATCAAGCTCAATATAACCTTCGTAAGTACGAACGCCGTTGACATTAGAAATGAGTTCAAGAAGTACATTTTGCCCTTGCGATTGCAACTCGCCAGAGACATTAAATTCCGTTGGTTCTACTTCGAAGTGATCAATAATATCGCTGCCTGCGGCTGCCGAAATTGATCCGGTACCGCTAGTAATCGCGATGCCTTGTAGAGAACCTTGCTCGACGCCAGACTCGTCTAAAGACAAGCTTGTGACATTGTTAATGACAGGGTTATCGCCATCAGCAATTGTAATCACAAAGGTATTACTGACCGTATCTTGGTCGAAATCCACGATCGTCGTTGGAAGGGAAAGCGCTATCGTATCGCTATCATTCGTCTGCTCAAGCGGTTTGAACTGTTCAAATTGGTACGTGCCGTCGGTGTTTAACGTGATGCTTAATACCACCTCTCCCGTACCAGCTACGGTTAACGTGATGTTACTGCCATCTTCAGACAAGGTCGCAACCGTCGCTTGGTTATCAGTTAACAAACCATCAAATTGCGACAAACTTTCCTGATTAAAAGTGACTGAAGCCAACTGGTCACTGCCAATTTCGACAAACGTCCCCGTAATTGGCGTCGATGAAGATTCTTCATTCTCAAACGAGATGTCTTGCGGCGCTGGATTATCACCATCGATAATCGTCGTGACAAAATCAATTGGCGTACGAATGCTGTTACCACCAATATCAGTGCCCGTCATCTCAAACTCAATACTGATGCGGTCACCAACAATCGACACCTGCCCGTCATCTACAGACGCAACATGGTCAATGCCTTGGCTTATGGTGGTCGTCACCTCCAACTCGATATCACGACCTAGCGAAGTCGCTTCAATTTCAATACGTAGGACTTCATTGCCATCTTGAACACCAATGATGGCATTTTGCGCTTCGTCGTATGAGAACTCGACAGCTTTACCACCAGATTGAATATCGGTGTTCAATTCGGCCAGTAGCGATTCTAGTGAAGCAGCAGATGGAACAAATGAGCTAGGGTCAAGCGGGAGATCGCCCGCCTCAACGGATACGCTGGTTGCAATAGATTGAGGATAAGTCGTAAGGGAAATCGAACCTTCGGTTACTTCCGATTCAAGAGATTGCCCACCATCAGCAAAAATGGTGACGTTGATGTCATCGGTTTCTTCGCGATCTTGCACTCCAGTGCGTGCTGCAGAGGTTTCGAAAAACGTAGAGGCAAGCATTTCTGGGTTGTTGTATTCAACCGTCACATAGCCAGCATTTGCCGAGCCAGACGCATCGCCACCAGCGGCCGTTGCTTCAAGAATTGCCGTCGGGTCGGCACCTTCCAAAATCGCTTGTTGGATAGCAGCAACATCATTTGCGTCAAAATTAGCACTATCAATCGCCGTCGGGTCGAAAGCAATTTGGCCATCAACCGGGGTTTGAACCAAAGTTTCCGGTTGTTCTGATGAAGGCTCGGGAAGACACGCGACACAGTTTTGGTCGACAAGATAGAGCTCGTTATTGATTAGAACATCCAAAGACGCATTGTTTTCTGTGACAATGACATCCCCTGTATTTAACGCATCTCCGGCGCTTACCACTCGGATCTTACCTGTAAGATCCAATACCAAAACTTCCCCTTTGACAGCATTTACAATCGCGTTTTGCGGCACGGTTTGCGTACTCATCTGACCTCCGCTAATGGCCAACGTTTCCCATTAACCTATTGCATAGTTTTTAGTTGAATATATGTGGTGTTTTGCACATCGTTGGTTGATTAAACTAACTATCAACTCATTAAACAATCGACTTATTGCGTTCCACATCCCAAAACAAGTGAAAGTTACTATCTGTCACAAAAATGGGACACATATCCTAGCGGCGCAATATCAATTAATTATATGAAATGCGTCACTTATTTCTAAACAAGTGTAGTCGGTCTGATAAAAAACGGAGTTATCAAAGTCACTTAACTAAAAGCGATACTGCCAGTTGCGATCAAAAGCGGTAAAAACGCAAACAAAATACTGTAGAGACTTGAGCGAGTTGATAACTTTATTAGTAAAGGAGAAGAAAAGAACGTCACAATTAGATACTGAACGAGATAAATAGGTTGGAAAAACAGGGCTAACATCATGTGTAAAGCCATGTGCAAACCTACACACCATGAATTAGGTTTTGTCCGAAGCGCAACAGCGCATAAAACAACTAAACTAGCAGAAAAATACATCATAAAAACGACACAAATAAAAATAATTCTCATTTGCAATATTAGGATAATATGCCCATATATTCAACTGCGTTTGAGCTATCAATCCCATCGTTATTATCAATCAACATAATAAGTAAAGTTATCAGTAATTTTCTCCCTAAACGTTTGCGTAATCGCTAACCTTCTCTTAACCTTGATTTGAGGCTTTCATCACGGTTTTTCCATTGATATAGTACGGCCAATACAAAAATAAAGACCATTCGAGGCATGGAGCTTCCTCGCTAATCTCAAGATGAGAAGAATTGGTACCGACAAATTCGGCAGATTTAAAGAGGGTCAAATAATGGAAATGAATATGGTTGAGATTTTAGGCTACGCAGCTTCAATCATGGTCGCAATTTCGCTAACTATGAAAGATATTGTTAAGCTTCGTATCCTTAACTTTATCGGCTGTGCACTGTTCACTGCTTACGGACTGATGATTGATTCGTGGCCAGTAGTGCTAACAAACGGCTTTATTGCATGTGTTAACGTGTACTTCCTAGCTAAAATGCAGCAGGAAAAAAAAAGCCTAGAGCCTGAAAAAGCCCAATAAAACTCGTATTTTGAAAGGCCCGCAAGTCATACACTGCGGGCTTTTTTATTGTCTAAAATTCGTTTTTATCGAATCCAATCAAGCTCGAGCGTCTCTCTACGTGAAAACATTTCGACATGCGATTCGATAATGCCCTTCACTTGCTCCAACTGCTTTTCAGAATCCGCTTCACACGCAATAATGAGACAGAGCCCATTTAAACTGAATTCTGCCTTTCCAGCAGGGAATGTTACCAAGCCACTTTGTTCATCCCACGTTGCAGGCACTTTACGTGCGAAATGTCGGCATAGCGTCACTAAGTATTTGCTCGCGTGTTCACTTTCAATCTGGGTCGTTTCTTTGATCATATTGTCACTTTGCTTATTCGTGTAAAAAGGCCCTCTTTCGAGAGCCTTATGAATAGGTTTTAGAATTGGTAAGCCGCTGAAAGCTTGAAGTTGCGACCTGGTTCGTAATCATCTAGCGTGAAGCCGCGTACCGTGCCCGAACGTGACGCATGTGATGTGTAAACCTCATCGAAGATATTATCGATACCGAACGTTACCGATAAGCCATCAACGTTTGACGGCACCCACTGAGCGTACAGATTATGCACATCGTAGCTATCTTTAGCAGGCTGGCCATCAAACACATTGTCTTCTTCAAGTACAAACATGGATGTCCAACCAAAGATGGTTTCTAGCGAATCAGATTGGTAATCCAGCGTTAAAGCAATGCTGTCACCCATGTCGATACTGCGACCATTTCCACCTGCAACTGGGCCGCCAGTGTTCTTGTTTTTGGTATCAGACTGCGAGTAAGAAAGCTTACTGTTGAATTTGTCATACCCGTAGGACGCACTGGCTTCAAAGCCTTTGATCTCAACGTCACCGATGTTGTAAATCAGGTAGGTTTGAGTCGCATCTTGGTATTTATCAGCAATGTAATCATCAATATTTGTTTGGAAAACCGTCACATTGGCTCCGAAGAAGTGTTTATCCAACGTCTTGTTGAAACGCAGACCACCTTGGGTGTTTTGGCCCGTTTCCGCCTTCATGCCTTCATCGAGGTACGCAACGTCTTGATACGCGATGAACGTTTCCATCAACTCTGGACCTTTAAACAGTGAACGCGAGCTCGCAAACAGTGTCCAGTCTTGTGTCACCGCCCACTCTGCAGCCAATGCCCAAGTCACGTCATCAAAATTGCTTGTGCCTGTTTCCGCTTTACGTTTGTAATCATCAAAACGCAGACCCGCAGTAATAAAGAAGGCATCCGAAAAGAAGAACTGATCTTCAACAAACAGCGCCGTTGAAACAGCCGATTCATCCATAAACTTGCTACTGCCGTAGTAACTAGATGACGTCTTATCCATGTAGTCAAAGCCATAAGTCACTCGGTTATCAAACTGAGCGAGAGCAAAATCCGATTGGAATTTCGCATTTAAGCCGAGGTTTTGGTTCTTAGCCGTGTTCTTTGACAAGCGGTTCGAAGGCCAACGCGGTGCCATAACCGTTTCATCACGTTTGATTTCGGTTTCGGTGTTGTAAAGCGTCACGTTACCTTGGTGCTGCTCCCCTCTTAGCTCGTAACTGAGCGTGACGGTATCGCGATCGTAATCCGTTGGGATCAGCAACTTGCTCGACAAGCCATTGTTTGCACTACCTGCCATATCAGGGCGAGGACTGTAATCGCCGCTGTCACGGTACATATCGTAGGAAAGTTCGAAGCGGTGAATGTCATTAAACTCGTAACCAAGCTTCGCAAGAATGTTGTAAACGTCCCCTGCCGAGCCGAACGTCTTGTCGCCGTTTCCATCTTTGAAATCGTCACGCGTCACATAGTGGCCATAAACCATTGCATCTATGTTTTCTGACAGCAAACCGTATAACGTTAATGAGCCTTGTTGATTGTCGTTAGATGCAAAACCACCGTATACACGCGCGCCAAAAGTTTCATCGTAACGAAGCAAATCACGTGCGTCTTTGGTTTCAAAATACACCGAACCACCCAACCCATTTTGCGTCACTGAGTTGTTACCCACTTGAATATCTGCCGACTTAAGAATATCGGGGTTCAGCGTTAAGTTACCGATGTGGTGGAACATACTCGCGTGTTGTGACGCGCCATCCAGACGGATATCCAAGTCAGTCTCACCCAAGCCGCGAATCGTGATGCGCTGGTTGACTGAGTGAGTGCCACCCACATCAACGCCCGGAATATCACGCAGTAGATCCGACATATGATCGGCCTGCTTTAATGACATATCGTCCGCGAACATCGATTCGGTATTGCTGGAAACTTTCGTTCCCCATACCACGACTTCTTCGAAATGAGAGTCAGGTTCTTGAGCTAAAACGGGATTTGCCAATGCCATTCCCACTGCAAGGCAAAGGCTTGAAAGCTTGATTGATGAGCAAGCTGGGCTTTCCATAAGTACATTCCTAAATATTAATGATAATAATTCTCAGGTATAATAAGCAGGTGTTTTATAAATACAAAGGCGATTCAGTTATGCGAAATCGCACAAGTGTTATGAGGAAACGTCAAATGCAGGAAGTCACCGCCAAACGAACTAAACTTGGCAAAATAGCTATGACCCAAAAACTGGAAGCCACGGAAAAGCAGTTAATTGTGACGCAAGGGCAACCATGCCAGACCCAACTGGCTGAAGGGAAGTTTTTGTCTTATCAGTACAATGACCAGATTTTTGTGCATGGTGGGCGCTGCATTGAATTGGTTGACTCCAATATCGTCTCTACCGCGCACACTTCGTTGTTGATAACCATTCTTCTCGAAGGAAAACTCTCTTTCGGTTACGACGATTTACAGTTCGATCTCGATGCCAGTGATACACCTCAAGGCGTGGTGGTGAATCTCATTCATCCTGCTAACTTTCGTCGTTCGCTTATTGAAAACAATCAGATCAACAAGATTAATATTCTTGTAAAGCCGCAATGGTTAGAGTCCCGTACGGAAGAGTCGTGTTGCAGTACTGCCTTCTTTGAAACGCACCAAGCCTTTTACCACCTAGAGCTTAATCAGGCGTTAACTATTCTTGCCACCGAACTCACCAACCGGGATACACCGCATCGTTTCCAAGACAAGCTCGAAATCGAAAGTTTGATTTATCAAATTCTGTTTCACGCAACACAACAAATGCCACAGGATTTTTGCCCTCAAAACACCAACAGTTACCGAGATAAAATCACCGAACGTCATAGTGATTCACGCGTGGAAAACATTGTCAGCTATATCGAAACGCACCTTGGACAAGAGTTGAGCCTCGAACACATTGCAGAGGTATTCTCGATGAGTGTGTCTAACCTACAACGCCGCTTTAAACAGTCACTCAATATGACGGTGAATGGTTATATCCGTTATCGTCGTCTTGAGATCGCAAGAGTACATTTGGAGCGTGGTTTAGTGTCGATTACTGAAGCCGCGTACGAAGCGGGCTATCACCATCCTTCTAATTTCACTAATGCGTTTAAAAAAGTGTTCGGTGTGCCGCCCCATGAGATCGTAAAAGAGTGACGGGAACGCTCAACAATGCGTCTATCCAACCTACTTACGCACTTTTGGGGTATATATCGTCAACGACATGGGTATATACTCGCGTTAAACATCAAGCCAATGCCATCGGGTTGCAAATCAAACGCTGCGTAAAAACAATATGTTTAACGCGCTGATACACAACGACAATTAACGGCATCGGCGTTATCTCGAATGTGGAGGTTAAACATGAATATTGGCGCTGTCGCGAAGCTAACTGGACTGTCATCAAAGTCGATTCGTTTGTATGAAGACAAAGGGATCATCTCTCCACCAGCACGCAGTGATTCTGGCTATCGCGAGTATTCGGATAATCATATTCAAGAACTTAACTTAGTTTCACGAGCAAAAAACGCAGGATTTTCACTTCAAGAATGTAAAGAATTCGTCCAGCTTGCGCATAATCCAAACCGTAAAAGCAGCGAAGTGAAAGAAAGAACGATGGATAAACTGCGCGAAGTAGAAGAGAAAATTGCTCACCTGATGGAAATTAAAAAACAGTTGGAAGGTTGGGTATCGGCTTGTCCTGGCGATGCAAAAAGTCGCTGTCCAATCATAGACGAGCTCACTAAGTAAGCTCGCCTATCTATTGCAGTTCGTTAAAGGCAACAAGTTGGTTCAGATTAATGGTAAGTGCACATGCGTTTGCCATTTAACTCAATGATGTTAAATGGTGTTTCGTAGATGTCTTCCAATGTTGTTGCCTTAATCACCTCTTCAACCGCGCCACTTGCCACCACTTTGCCTTGTTTAAGCGCCAGAATGACATCGGAATAGCACGCCGCGAAGTTGATATCGTGAATCACAACCACCATTGCTTTGTTCATGTCATGAGCAAGCCTTTGAATCACCTTCATGATCTGCAATGAGTGCTTGATATCCAAGTTGTTCAGCGGTTCATCTAAGAAAACGTAGTCCGTATCCTGAGCAATCACCATGGCGATAAACGCCAACTGACGCTGACCGCCACTTAACTCATCCAAGTATTTATCTTGAATATCTTGAAGGTCTAAATAGTTAATGGCTTGTGCAATAACCGCATGATCGTCTTTGGTGAGATTGCCTTTTGAATAAGGAAACCGACCAAAAGAAACCAGCTCTTTCACGGTAAATCGCATCGTGATTGAGTTCGCTTGGCGCAACACAGCAAGCTTTTTCGCCAGCTCTTTGGTATCCCACTCAGCGATCTCTTTACAGTCGATGATGACGCTACCACCGTCTCGCTCTGTTAGGCGAGAAGCCATGGAAAGTAAGGTACTCTTGCCTGCTCCATTTGGGCCAATGATCGACGTGACTTTGCCTTTTTCGAACTGAGTATCCGCGCTATCAACGACTTTACTCGAACCAAATGCTTTGGTTAGTTTCTCTATGACTATCATGTTTATACGACTTTGTTTTTCAACAGCAGATACAAGAAATAAATGCCGCCAAGGAAGTTTATGACCACGCTTAGCGTTGTCTCAAAATTAAATACGTTTTCAATGACCCACTGCCCTGAAAGCAAGGAGCTAATGGCCAACAGCGAACAGCCTATCAACAATGTTTTATGTTGATAGGAATGAAACATCTCGCGGCTCAAGTTGGTCACAAGCAAACCAAAGAACATAATTGGGCCAACCAAAGCGGTAGAAATTGCAATCAAAACCGCAGAAAGGATGAAGACGTTGCGCGTCACTTTCGGCACATCAACACCCAAGCTTTTCGCGTTGTCTTGATCTAACCAGAACACATCCAATGTGCGATGCATACGAAACAGCAACCAGCAAGCCAATATCAACATAGGCGCACTGAAGTACACGAGATTAACCTTTACGTTGTTAAAGCTTGCATACAGTTTGGACTGCACGAAAGCGAACGTATTGGGATCCATCAATAGCGAGAAGAAAGACGCAATGTTAGAAAAGAGCTGCCCAAATATCAAACCGACCAGCAATAAGGTGATCAAATTTCGGCTGCCTTTGGAGAAATAGAAACCAAACAAAAGCAGTGAAAACGCCACCATGATGCATGCCGCGATGGTGAAGTTGACGTAGATATTCAACACTAATGTGCTCAACCCACCAAACAACAATACGATCAACACTTGCGTTAACACGTACAAAGCATCAAAGCCCATAATGCTTGGCGTCAATATCCGGTTATGCGTAATGGTTTGAAACACCATAGATGACTGAGCAATCGCCACGCCAGCTAATACAATCGCCAACACTTTGGGTACGCGTCGCGAAAGAAAGTACTGGTAGTTGTCTGCGTTCAAGCCAATGCCGATAAACAAAAAGGCAAACACCAGAGCGATAACACCAAGCAAAACGATTTTGGTTGAATCACGCATGCTGCTTACCTCTTAGCAACATCGCAATGAATACCACGCCACCTAAAATGCTGATCACAATGGAAATTGGCATTTCATGAGGGAAGATGATCAAACGACTCACTAAATCACAGCCGAGAACCAATATGGCACCATACATGGCGGTTAAAGGAATGTTCTTCTTCAGGTTATCACCGTAAAAATGACTGACGAGGTTCGGCACAATAAGGCCAAGAAACGGCAGCTGACCAACTATCATCACCACACTTGCGGACATGATGGACACCAACAGCACGCCAATAGTAACCACTTGCTGATAGTTCAAACCCAAGTTCACGGCAAAGTCTTTACCAATACCGACCGCAGAGATTCTTGCGGCAAACAAGTAACTGAGAATCACCATCGGAACCGCAATGTAAAGCAGTTCAAAATCCCCCCGCAAAATGTTGGCGAAGTTCGCGACCGACCAAGCACTCAAGCTTTGGAGCGCATCGTACTTGTAGGCGATGAACGTGGTCATCGATTCAATAACGTTACCGAAAATGATCCCGACGAGCGGTACAAACACCACACTTTTGAATTGGATACGTTGGATGAAATGCACAAACGTAAGCGTTCCGAGCACGGAGATACCAAACACCAACCAAAGATGATCACCATCGCCAAAGAACACCACGCTCATTACGTAGCCCAACATAGCACACTCAATTGTTCCCGTTGTCGAAGGCGCGGCAAAACGGTTTTGGCTGATCTGCTGCATCACAAGACCAGCGATACTCAGCCCTGCCCCAGCAAGCAAAATCGCGAACAAACGAGGAATACGGCTAGTGAAAAAAAGCTCTAACGCTTTTGCATCGCCAGAAAACAATTGTTGGGGCGTCATATCTGCCACCCCAACAAACAACGAAACCGTGCTTAAAACCACAAGGGTTAGCAATAACTTTTTCAAAGTTAACCTCTGCTAGCCGGGCTTAAAGATCGACGGTGTTTTTGATCTCGTTGACCATTTTTTCTGTCGCAGTCACGCCTGACATAGCCAAGTACCAAGCATCAACATCCAAGAACGTAATTTTTTGGTTCTTGTATGCCGTCGTCGCTTTCACCAAATCATTGTCCATCGATTTACGAAGGTCTTGGCTTGGCTTCGCATGCAGCGAGTTACGGTCGATAACCAAAATGTTTTTCGGATCAGCTTCGCGGATAAACTCGTAAGAAATCACGTCACCGTGTGTACCAGTCTTGATGTTTTTTACCGTTTCAATGAAACCAAAGTCATTGTAAATCGCACCGAAGCGGGACTTCGCACCAAAGGCACTGATGTTGTCACCGATGCTCAAAATCGTTAGTGCATCGTTATTGTTCGTTTGGTTGTAGTCGCGAATCGCTTTAAATTGAGCATCCAATGTTTCAATCTTTTGCTCGACTTTGTCTTCAATGTTGAAGATTTTGCCAATGTTACGCCATTGAGCCTGCGTGCCTTCCCAGTAGCCTTCACCTTCTTTAGCTGCAAACACAACCGTTGGGGCAATTTCACTTAGCTCTTCATATTTCGCGGAGCCACGCGGGCCAACCAAGATCAGATCTGGTTTTTGCATATAAATAGCTTCGAAGTCAGGCTCAAACAAACTGCCTGCTGATGTGTAATTCTCTTTGCTGTACTTAGAAAGATAGCTCGGAAGATGAGATGCGTTTGACACAGCTACAGGGTCAATCCCGAAGTTATCCAAAGTATCTAAAGGACCAAAACCAATCACAACCACGCGCTTAGGTGATTGTTCTAGCTCGGTTTTTCCCATGTAATGGTCAATAACAACGTTAGCAGCAAAAGATGGAGAAATGGTTAGCAGCGAGAAAACAGCCGCACTGACGAGTTTTTTCATTTTGTTGAGCCTTAATGAGATCTATTATCATGCGCGTTCGCAATATAGCGTTACTCTCAAATGCATTCAACAAGATTTATACGACTTTACATTCATTACAGTGATTTTAGATTAAACCATTTCAAGCACTTATGAATGGCAACCATTGCAATCCCGAATTGAATTATTCGTGCGAATCAATGAACGCTTTTAACGCCATTTCATCAAGGATCACTAAGCCATTGTCGGTTTTTGCAATAAGACCTTTATCGATAAGATCTTTGACCGCACGTCGATAAACACGGCCTGACGTGCCAAATCGTTCCGCCTCTTGGTTTACTTTGTCAAAGCCACCAAGCAGAGTATCCGTCTGGTTACGGACGAAAAGATCATAAGCAATATTGTAAGTGATGGGATGCAGCAAACGGTTAGTATAGATATCCATTGAGTCCTGATAGTCTTCTGCCAGTGCTGAGGCAAAAAACACCATCATCTCAGGGTGCTGCTGTAGTACTTCGGTCAGTTTTTGAATGCAAATGACATCGACTTGCATGTGCTCATCAGCCACCACATTCCACTGGCAAGGGGTTTGAGTAAAGTACTCCATTTCGCCATAAATGTGGTAATCGCAGTTCGCCTCCCCTAGTTGGAAACGTCGCCCATTGGCGGCCAAAATGCTCATAGAAACACGTCCAACAGGCACGATATACAGGTACTGAAGTTGCTCGCCTTGGCGCAAAATGGCTTCGCCTGCATCAAAATAACGAGTGTTTACTTGGCACTGATAGATGAGATCACGAAACGCGGCACTTTTCTGTTCTAGATAGTTTTTGAAGCGACCAGTCGGATAAGGGCTGATTTTCATGCGTTTTTCTCTGCGCTAGGAAGGATGCGAATCCGGACAAATGAGCAACTCAAAGACTAAGCCAGTTTGCTTATTCATCCAGACAATTACTATTGATAACAATCTCAGATGGATTGTACCCCTTCCATTAAGACGATGAAACCAAATAAAAAAAGCGACAACCATGTGCCGCTTTTGATATTAATCTTAGAAAGAGATGACGCTATGCTTGGGCAATCAACGCTTCTAAAGCCGTGAAAGATGCAAGCTTTTCACCTTCCATCATCACTTTAGCTTCATCTACGTACTGACCTACCCCTTCCTTCACATCTTGTTGGTAGAGTACGACATTGTTTAAAATCGAAGCCACATGAAGGCCTCGTAATCGACCGACCGTAAACAGCGCCGAAGTTTCCATGTCTGCACCTAGAATACCTTTCTTGTTCCAGTACTGACAAATGGCCTCTTCGTCATCGGTGTAGAAACTGTCGTGAGAACGTACTACGCCGAAATGATATGGCGTCGTTTGCGTTGACAAATAACGCTCGACTTCTTTCAGTAGAGTAAAGCTTGCGTACGCAGGGTAAGCAGAATCGACGTACGATTTGGAGCCACCTTCGTCTCTTATTGCACCTTCAGCAACAATCAATTCTCCAAGCTGAATCTGCGATTGCATAGCACCCGCAGATCCAACACGTACCACATGAGTTACGCCGCACTGTTTGAGCTCTTCTACCGCAATGATCATCGATGGCGCGCCGATGCCTGTGCTGCATACAGAAACAGCCTGACCTTTGTAGTTGCCGGTAAACACGCGGTACTCACGGTTTTCCGACACCATTTCTGCATCATCAAATAATGCCGCGATACGATTCGCTCGATCTGGCTCGCCACATACAATAACAAGAGGAGCGACTTGTGTTTCATCAACACCGATATGAGGTTGTTTAGCCATTTGCTTGTTCCTTACGCTGCTGCTTGAGCTAAGGTTTTATCGCCATTGCGCTTGGCACTACGAGCCCACTCACGCGTACCATTGGCAGCAATGAACATAAGAATCGCGTACTGAACAGACATTGCGTAAACACCTTGCGTCGCGTAGATACCCACACTGATGATGTTAATCACAACCCATAGAATCCAGTTTTCGACGTATTTACGTGTCATCAGAATTTGTGCAACAACAGAAAGTACCGTCATGGTTGCATCCCAGAACGGGAACGCATCAGGCTCAAGTACTGGCTCAGACAGGCCTGCACCGAAAATGTTTAGGCTATCAACAGCTATGTTTGCCAGCGCGAAGAAGAATGGGTCAATGTAGATGGTCAACAATGCAATCGAGACCACACAAACAACCGCAGTCGCCATCAGCTTTTGCTTGCTAAGCCAACGAACTTCCAACGTTTCACCTTGTGCATTTGGTCGAGTCCATGCGTACCAACCGTAAATGTTGGCGCAGAAGAAAAACAGTTGAAGAAGTAGCAACCCGTACAACTGAATTTGGAAAAAGATAACAGCAAAAAGCGTGACATTCAGTAAGCCGAATACGTAGTTGACGGTCTTCTCTTGGCTCGCAAACCAAATGCAAAGCAGACCAAAGACGGTTCCGAATGCTTCGATCCAGCTCATTGCGTAGCCGTCTCCAATCGGAATGGTAACGAGGGTATTGTTGATATCGAGTAAGGCGAATAGGTCCATGGTGATGTCCTTTATTATTTTGTTTGGAATACGCCCATATTAGGGTGCAGCAACAAACAAAAAGGAGGACATTTGTCCTCCTCTTGATGCACTCGATCATAAATCAGATCATTACTTGCTTGAAAGCGCCTATTTATATCAACCATTCATTCTAAATGAACTAGGACTCGAGTCCTAAGTAGCGCTTTTTGAAAGCGGAAGCTGACGCAAATAGCACCGATGCCAATAGCGTAACAACAAAGCCAATCACGTATTCAAAAGCTTCATTCACTAATAGCTGGTAACAGCTCACGAGAAAAGTGATCACTACTGCGAGAACATTCGCTCGGTGAAACCAAGGATGTTTGACCGAGAACTTCGCATAACCTTTTGATAACATTTAACTAATCCGCTAGACAACAATTAACATTTTTATTTATAAGCAACGATGATAATAAGCTTTTATCGTTTCAAGAGAAATGTCTTTTTTAATTTTCTAGCTCAATATCACACGTAATTTGTGGTTATGTGATATCCGTTTGCACAATGAGTTCAACAATTTAGCAATTTCACACTATTGCGTACAACCAATGTTGGTTCCAGTTGAACGACTTGAGCTTCGTTAGATTTGTCGTCCAGTCTTCGGACAAGAGTTTCGACGGCGGCTTGGCCGAGTCGATATTTGGGTTGGTGGATGGTCGTTAAGGAAGGCGACATAAATTTCGCGATATGAATGTCATCGTAGCCAATAATGGAAAGATCATCTGGCACTTTAATACCGAGCTCATTTGCGGCGTTAATCACACCCATCGCCATCATATCGTTAGAGACAAAAATCGAGCTGGGTAACGTACCTCGTTCAGCCATTTTCTTGAACGCTTGATACCCACCCTCACATTCGAAGTCCGATTCAATGATCCAATTGGCATTAAATTCCAAGCCAGCTTCGTTCATTGCTCGCTTATAACCTTCGTATCGCATTTGCGCTTGGTGTTTAATCAAAGGGCCAGTGATACATCCGATTTCAGTGTGACCGCAATCAATCAAGTATTTTGCCGCTAAGTAACCGCCACGAAGTGAGTTATCTTGAATTTTATCGCTTGTAAACAGCATCGGCCCCCAGTCCATCACCACGACAGGAATATCCGGATAACGCTCAAATACATCGATACGCTCCCCTTCTAACGACGAGCACATCAAGATCAAACCATCGACACGCTTTTGCAAAAGCGTATTAATGGACTGGCGCATGCGTTCGTTGTCGCCTTCGGTGTTACATAGAATGAGACTATAACCTTTGTGGTAACAGCTGCGTTCCACGCCTTTTACGACCTCGCCAAAGAATGGGTTGGTAGAGGTTGTCACTAGCATACCAATGGTTTTGGTACGATTGACTTTAAGGCTACGCGCCAAAGCAGATGGCGCGTAGTAGTTGAGTTCTTTGGCTGCATTGTTAACACGTTCAGAGATTTCTTCGCTCACAAAACGCGTCTTGTTAATAACATGGCTCACTGTTGAAGTGGAAACCCCTGCCAGTTTTGCGATGTCTTTCATCGTCGCCATGTTATTACTCCTATTTTAAAAGGCCTTGTGCGCTTTATTGTTCAGCGAGAAACGCGTCCACCTCTTCGCGAGTTGGGATCGACGTTTGCGCGCCAAAGCGGGTCACAGAAATTGCAGCCGCCGCATGTGCAAACTTAATCGCTGATTCTAAAGGTAAATCTTCTAAGAGACCAGTGACGAATGCCCCATTAAACGTATCACCTGCCGCAGTGGTATCGGTCGCTTCAACGCGGAAACCCGAGATGATTTCACCTCGACCATTTTGGCTCAACCAAACACCTTTTGCACCGAGAGTGATCATGACAATTTCAATACCTTTACCATGTAGCACATTCGCCGCTTCTTGCGCGCTTTCGTTGTCTGTTACAGTAACACCTGTCAGCACTTCAGCTTCCGTTTCATTTGGCGTGATCACGTCAATACAAGCAAGCAGTTCATCTGACAATTCGCGAGCTGGAGCTGGGTTTAAAATTACGTTGGTTTTTGCATCTTTTGCCACACGCGCGGCTTTCTCAATGCCGCACATCGGCGTTTCCAATTGCATTAGCAAGTAATCCGCTTGGCGAATACGCTCTAAATCTGGCTCAATCGCTTCTGCTGTCAGTTTGGCGTTCGCTTCTGCTGATATACAAATGCTGTTTTCACCACTGTCCGACACTTGAATCATCGCGATGCCTGTCGGGCAGTTTGGTTGCATCTTAACACCAGTGATATCGATGCCGTCCATTTTGAAGTTTTCACGAATGTTGATGCCGAAAGAGTCATCGCCTACACAAGCAATAAAACCAATGTCTGCATTTAATCGCGCCGCCGCGACGGCTTGGTTGGCACCTTTGCCACCTGGGATAACTTGATAGTTGCGACCATGCAGCGTCTCGCCAGGGCGAGGGAAAGAAGGCACTTGAAGAACATGGTCAGCGTTTACACTACCTAACACCACTAACTTATTCATACGGTTATCCTCGGTTCTGAATGAACCCTTTTTTGAAAAACTGTTTTTGGAAAATACTTAGATGACTTTAACTTCTCGTTTGAGTCGCCATAAAAAGTCAAAGGCATCTATACCCAAGCAACCTCAAGATGCATGGCTGCTTAGGTAAACCTTGCCCTCTCCCCCTAAACGACAGATGTAAACAGAGGAGAAAGCAAAGAAATTAGGACGCTTTAACGCACGTCAGGCTTATTTTGTTACCACTTTTAAAGGAACTGGGATGTACTCATCCACTTTCTCGCCTTTCAGTACTTTGTCAGCCGTTTCAACGCCTAACGCGCCGATAAGATCAGGTTGCTGCGCGATGGTCGCTGCTAGCTTGCCACGGTTAACCGCTGCGATACCGTCTTCTGTTCCGTCAAAACCAACGATCATGACGTTTTTACCAGACGCTTGAACCGCGCGTAGTGCACCTAGAGCCATCTCATCATTCTGCGCAAACACCGCTTGAACATCTGGGTTAGCAGCCAGTAGGTTTTCCATTACGTTTAGACCTTTCGTGCGGTCAAAGTCAGCTGGTTGGCTAGCCAGAAGCTCCATATCGCTACCCTTCACAGCGGTCATGAAGCCTTCGCCACGCTCACGAGCCGCAGACGTACCAGCAATACCTTCCAGCTGAATCACTTTTGCTTTCTCGCCGACTTTTTCCATGATGTAGTGGCCAGCCATCTCGCCGCCTACAACGTTGTCAGATGCGATGTGGCTCACTACTTCACCACGGCTTGCACCACGGTCTAGCGTTAACACAGGGATGTTAGAACGGTTTGCCATACGAATCGCGTTAGACACTGCGTCAGAATCCGTTGGGTTAATCAAAATCGCTTTTACACCGCGAATGGTTAGGTCTTCGATGTTTGACAGTTCTTTGCTCGGGTCATTTTGCGAGTCCAGTACAATCAAATCGTATCCCAGTTCTTTCGCTTTAGCTTCCGCACCATCTTTCATCGTTACGAAGAACGGGTTGTTTAGCGTCGAAACCACAATCGCCATCGTATCTTGGGCTTGCGCCGCTACTGATACAGTGGAAGAAAGAAGTGCAGCAGAGATAAGAGTTGCAAGTTTTTTCATCGTTCTAGTCCTTTGTGTAGGGTGAGCCAGCACACGCCTACTGGCTCGATTTGTATTCACATATTGATATGTAGATTGTTATGAATTACTTGTTTTTGTTGTCTACCAATACCGCCAGCAAGATAACCACTGCTTTTGCAATCATTTGGTAGTAAGAAGAAACGTCCAGTAGGTTAAGTGCATTGTTCAAGAAGCCGATGATCAGCGCACCAATCAATGTCCCCATGATACGGCCTTTACCGCCCATCAAGCTCGTACCGCCAAGTACCACAGCTGCAATCGCATCCAGTTCGTATCCCATACCCGCCGTTGGCTGAGCAGAAGACAGACGAGATGTCACGATGATGCCCGCAAGTGCAGCTAACATACCGCAGATGGCGTACACACCAATCTTCACTCGATCTACGTTAATACCAGACAGGCGAGTCGCAGACTCATTGCCGCCTAGTGCGTAAACATAGCGACCAAAGCGAGTGTGATTAAGTAGGTACCAAGCCGCTGCGAATACAACAACCATCAACCAAACTGGCACTGGAATACCTAACGCGTAGCCTGTACCAAACCATGCAAATGCGTCTGCCGTGTCAGTGAAGCCAGTAGAAATTGGTCGACCGTCGGTGTAAACCATGGTCACACCGCGCAGTAATGTCATGGTGACCAGCGTCGCGATGAAGGCTTGCACTTTGCCTTTAGCGATGATGATGCCACTGATTGCGCCCAGTGCCGCACCAGCTAATAGAGCCGTTGGAACCGCAATTAAAACTGGCACTTCCATCGCAATTAGGCTCGCGGCAAATGCACCACAAAGCGCAAGGACAGAGCCGACACTCAAGTCGATACCAGCAGTTAAGATAACCAGAGTCATACCTACGGCGATGATCGCGTTAACTGAGGTTTGACGAAGGATGTTAAGAATGTTGTCTACCGTAAAAAAGTTCGGGTTTAAAAAAGACACCACAACAATCAAAAATAACAGCGCAATCAGTGATTTTTGTTCAATCAACCACTCTTTAGTAAACAGCTTTTTGCTACTTGTTTCGGTCGGTTTGCTCATGGTATTGGTACTCATGCTGCTTCCTCATTGATCTTTTTGCCTACGGCACAGGCGAGTAATTTTTCTTGGTCGGCGTCTTTCGCATCAAATTCGCCAGTTATGCGACCTTCATGCATCACAAGAATGCGATCGCTCATGCCTAGCACTTCTGGCATCTCGGAAGAAACCAAGATGATACTCATGCCGTCGGCTTTAAATTTGTTGATGAGTTGGTAGATTTCTTTCTTAGCGCCAACGTCAACACCACGCGTTGGTTCATCCAAAATCAGAACTTTAGGCTTGGTCATCAACCCTTTCGCAATCGCCACTTTCTGTTGGTTACCACCAGAAAGGTTGCCAATAATTTGGTCGCGAGTTGGTGTTTTAATGTTGAATAACTTGATGAAATCTTCCACTGCGATGACTTCTTCGCCGTGCTGGATTTGTACGCCTTTGGTTAGCTTATCCAATGCACACAGAGACATGTTCTCTTTCACGGATAAACCCAGCACCAGACCATCCCCTTTGCGGTCTTCCGAGATGTAAGCGATGCCATTTGCCAAGCCATCTTGCGGGCTAACCGGGTTAATGGTTTTGTTATCGAGATTGATAACGCCATGCTCGCTTGGTAGCGCGCCGTAAATCACTTTCATTAACTCGGTACGGCCTGCGCCCATCAAACCAGAGATACCCAAAATCTCACCGCGTTTAAGCGTGAAGCTCACATCGTGAACGCCAGAGCCCGTCAAGCCAATCACTTCAAGGCATGTCTCGCCGTGCTTCACATCAATACGCGGGTATTGCTCTTCTAACTTACGGCCAACCATCATTTCGATTAGGCCGTCTTCATCCGTGTCTGCTACTCGGCATTCACCGATAAATTTACCGTCACGAAGCACGGTAATGTCGTCACAGATTTCAAAGATTTCTTTCAGGCGGTGTGAGATATATACAATGCCGCAGCCTTGCTCACGAAGCTCATTAATCACTTTGAACAGAGATTCGGTTTCTGTATCAGTAAGCGCATCGGTTGGTTCATCCATGATGATAACTTTCGATTCAAACGAGAGCGCTTTGGCAATTTCTACCATTTGTTGCTCACCCAAACTTAGATCACCAAGCAAGGTTTTCGAGCTGTGTTTCACGTTCAAACGTTGTAGAAGTCTGTCCGCTTCCGCGTACATTTTGCTCCACTGAATGCGCCCCATAGAACCGGTAAATTCACGACCGAGAAAAATGTTCTCAGCGATTGTCAGTTCAGGGATTAAGTTCAACTCTTGGTGAATAATGCTGATGCCCGCTTCTTGAGAATCTCGCGGACCTTTAAATGCAGCAGGTTGACCCTGATACTGAATGCTACCCGCATCCATATGGTAAATACCGGTCAGCACTTTCATCAAAGTTGACTTGCCTGCCCCATTTTCGCCCATGAGCGCCATAACACGACCTGGGTATACATTCAGGCTCGCTTTATCTAGCGCCTTTACACCTGGGAACGCTTTTTCGATTTCGCTCAGTTGTAGAATGGCTTGAGTCATAATCTGTCCTCAATTCTCAGGCTTAAAAAACCACGCCCGCTTGGAAAATCACGTTCGCGTACGGTGTGCATTCACCGGTTCGAACCACTGCGCGACTTTGCTCGGTGCGTGCTTTAAAGGCCTCGTGCGAAACGTATTTGATTTCAATCGATTTGCCCGTTTCCTCACTCTCTTTGCTCAACTCTTTAAGCAGTGCTTCATGAAGAACAGGACTGACATCGGAAAATTCTTCTGCAATGATGACCCCTTCAATCTGTGACTCAGACAAAATCACGCGAACGGTATCAAGAAAACTTGGTACGCCATGCGTTAGCGCCAAATCGATGCGCTGTACATGATCAGGAATCGGCAGCCCCGCGTCACAAATCGTGATTTCATCGGTGTGGCCTAGCGTTGCCACTAAGTAAGAAATATCTGAGTTAATAAGGGTACTTTTTTTCATCTCATCGACCTTTCGGTTACACGTTCATACAACAATGAGTGCCTGTTTTAGGAAATTTTCATTATTAACAGAAAACTCATCGAAACGTTTCGATGCAATAATAAGACGCTTGCGAGATTTCACCAGTCACCGATCGGTAAGGTGTGAGAATGATCCGTGATTTTTCCAACTAAGAGAAAGAAAAGGCCGACCAAGTCACACTTTACTCATCGAAACGTTTCGATGAGTATATTTAAAGCCCACAAAAACCCTACGGTTTGTGCCCGAGAAAGCAGAAATACGTCCAATTACTGAGAAAGCCTCTAGTTAACGGGAAGGAAATCTGCCACATCATCACATTTCTAAAATGGTTGTCTGATTTTCGAGAACACCCACCTTACAATCTGGTTACAATTTGCAAAAAATATATCATCCGTTCAGTACCGTTTAGGTAAGCAACGTTTGTAGGGACACAAACGGAAGTCGAAGAACCATAATGAAATTAAGCAATCGAGTTATCTTGCTTGTCGCACCCGTGATCATTTTGAGTGCGCTGGTATCGAGTTACATCATCTATAGCATTCAAAAAGTAACACTCATCAAGCGCGAAGATAGCTACATACAACTTCAGATGGAAAAACTGGCGGGGCAATTTCGACAAGCCAATATTTTTCTTAACAGCTATGCGTACACGCTGAGTAAAAGTGATGTGCTGCAGGACTATTTTATCAATCACGACAATCCCTACCGTGAGCGAGTACTTTTTAGCCGCCTAGATGAAACCGCTGATGTCCTGAGCCATGGTTATAAAGGGGATGCGAGCATGGCGATCCTCGACGGCAAGCAAAATCTGCTTTATTACACCGAAAACCAATATTACGAATCGTCCGGCGTTGTTGACCCAAAGGTGCTGGAGTACATAGCAACCAGCTTCGCGGCTCGTGGTGAATACAGTCACACAGGTTTCATTTATAACTCCAGTGGCCAAAGCATCTTGTTGCGATACGAACTCATTGACAAACGAACGGGCGCACCGCCAGTTAGCTTCGATCCTAGCAACGTGTTTTTTGTTGTCGTGTCCGTATCTTTAGAAGTGTTTAACGATATCAAACACGACGTCGAATTCGATACTCATAGTGTGATTACGTTTGCCGATAAACCCATTTATCTAGACATCCCTCTTGCGCAAACCATTGAACTTCTGCCCCACTTTTATGCGGTGCTCTCCCCTGCGGAGTATCTGATGTGGAACAAAGTGGACAAAGTATGGCTAGAGCTTGCACTTTCTTTTGGTATCGCGGCATTTTGTACCATAACGCTGATCGTCTTAGTGCTCTATCGTTACGTTTTGCATCCAGTCTCTCGCCTCGATAAACAACTCAGCGAGCTAGAATCGAATCAGCGAGACAACATCGAAAAGCTCGGAACCAATGATGAAATTGGCCGTCTTTCATCACGCTTTTTTGATATGTACGAAGAACTCAACGTCATTTACAAAAAGACCAAACGTCTCGCAGAAACAGATCACCTTACTCAGCTGGCTAACCGTCATCGATTCCACCAACTTGCCACGCGTGAGTTGGCCTCGCCCCCTTCTCATTTGTGGGTGATTTATGTCGATCTGGATAACTTCAAGTACGTGAACGATAAATATGGTCATGAACTTGGCGACAACCTGCTAAAGGTCTTCTCGACTCACATTAAAAACGCCTGTCAAAAGTTCTCTCAGCAATACGACAGCCCTTGTTTTGGCGCGCGTTTATCTGGTGATGAGTTCGCCATTCTACTCAGCTCCAATAAAGACGTGGGCAGCATCCCAGATTTACTCGCCAAAGAACTATTAAAACCAATTAGCAACCTAAGCCAAACTTGGGCGAACGCCTTCCCGGTGACCGCCAGTGTTGGCATCGCTCAGTACCCGCAAGATGGGCAAGACATCGCGAAACTGTTGTCCAATGCAGACGCAGCAATGTACCAAGCCAAACGTGCTGGAAAAAATCAGTACGCGTACTATTCAGCAGAGCTAAATTTGGAATCTCAGCGACGCAGTCAGATCGAACGCGCACTGCGTAAAAGCAACGTTGAAGATGAGTTTAGGCTTGTGTTTCAACCTTACATGAATAACAAAGACAACGAAATTGAAGGCTTGGAAGTGCTTCTACGTTGGGACGCAGAAGGCTTGGGGCCAGTGCCACCAACCGAATTTATTCCAATCGCCGAACAAGCTGGGTTGTTTGACAGAATAGACCGTTGGGTGTTTGCCAATGCAACCAAGGAATACCATCATTTAAGAAGCATTTTTGGCAAAGACATTGTCCTGTCCATCAACCTTTCATCGGCCGAATTAAACTCGTTAGAAATGGCGCAATTTATTCATAAACACGTAACGAGAAATGGCATCAAACCAGAATGTATCGAACTAGAAATTACCGAGACATTTGCCGCGGAACAGCAAGGCACGGCATTGCTTGATGAGCTTTCGAAACTGGGTTATCGACTTGCTATTGATGATTTCGGCTCTGGCTACACGTCGCTCACTCAACTTGTTCAATACCCAGTACAAAAGATTAAGTTTGACCGAGAGTTTCTACTGACGTTAATGAATACCAATAATGGACACGTGATCAAACCGATCATTGAGCTGTGCCATGCCCAAAACAAAACCGTGACCGCCGAAGGCATTGAACACGACGTTATGCACAAATGGTTGTCCGCTTATCGATGTGATTTCATGCAAGGATACTTGTTCGGAAAGCCAATGGACAAAGAGCAACTTAGCTTGTGGTGGAAATCGGCCAACGATGACAATCGATTCTCTCAGCCGCTTACAACCAAACTCGCGGCTGAGGGTGGAATTTGAAGGTAAAGAATCGATAATGTTTACTTTGACGAACTCATAAAAAAGCAGCACTTAATGTGCTGCTTTTCGTATTCTCACCCTATTGCATGCGCTTAAGCATGTTGAGCGTAATGGTTGCTGAGTTATCTGCCGTCGCTTTTTTCAGCTCAGAATAAACCACATCAGCAGAACCATCCGCTTTGTCGGAAATCGTGCGGATGACAACGTACGGAACCTTAAAGGCGGTTGCAACTTGTCCCAATGCTGCACCTTCCATTTCGACGGCCATCGCGTTGAACTCTTGGTAGATGCCCGTGACTTTTACTTTACTGGCGATAAATTGGTCACCAGAAGCAATGATGCCTCGGAACACACTCTCTTTGCCTAACGTCTCCACCGCTGCTTCATACGCGTAATTTTGTAGCGCTTTGTCAGCATAAAAGTAACGCTCTTGATAGTCCGGTAATAACCCTTTCGGTTTGTTGAATGCGGTTAAATCAACGTCATGATGTACAGTACGAGTAGAAATAACCACGTCCAATGGATCAAGTTTCGGGTCACTTGCTCCTGCTATACCAGTAAAAATCAGTTGGTTCACACCAAAAGATTCAATCAGCAAAGTGGTCGTCATCGCAGCATTGACTTTGCCAACACCAGATTGCGTTACCACGACGGATTTGCCCTCAAGCTCACCGATATAAAAAGTGTGGTTCGCAACTTTCTTGATTTGTTGATTCTGAATTTTTGGCAGCAGAGCTTCAACCTCTACATCCATCGCGCCAACAATACCTATCGTTGATGCAGCAAAAGTAGGAAGTGAAAACGCGGCAAGAATGAAAACAAGAGATTTCTTAAACATACGAGTCCTGAAGTGTAGCAATGCGCCGCCCTTTTGCGACGCGCCACACATTATATACCCTTGAGATTTAAAGGGGGAATATTCCGTACGCTATCAGTCAAAACAATCAGCAATGAGACAAGGTGAGCTTCTCTACAACCTCAATTTTTGGGTTCTTGACCTGTCGGGACACGCAGTTTTGCTGAAATCGTAGGCATAAAAAATTCGCAAGCTATCCTAGTTGCGCAGGTAGGGTGTCCCCAAGCGCTACATATATCCTGATCGCTTGATTTCACTCTCGTGAATTGTCGGCATTGACCACATTTATTCGTCATTAATTCTTCTCCCTGAAAATGATCTTATTGATAAGCAAGCGGTCGTTAAGCGTAATTCTATAACGCGATAACGACCTCAACTAGCCAAATTAGTGTTTAGAAACTAACACGATGTTCTGAGTGAAGATTTGACTTATAACCGTACTTTGCTCAAAAACTTAAGAAACAAATTCAGAGAATACAAAATAATGTTTTATCCAGACCACAAATTTTATTTATCGAATAAGAGCAATTTTAAAAAATGAAACTAATTCCGTTTTAACTTGTCTTAACCGATCGTTAATTTATTTATAAGAAAAGTCTAATTACTTATTCAGTTCATACAAAGCAAACATAAAAATAATGGATACCCATCATTTTCGTTTTTCCTTATATAGAAATGCCTGATTTAGAGTTTCCATTCGTTCCATATCCGTACCTTATAAAACTCATCATCACATTTTTTTCACTTTTTTCAGTTGGAGTGAAACGCTCATATGAAGAGCTGTTTATCTATCTTTCCGTTCTACATCCTTTATTCTACTTATAAAACTGTAATCACAACGATAAGAGACAGCCCCTTAAGTAACGCGGCGTTTCGAGCTGGATCACAGAGTAAACTTTTTGTCCTCCGCTCATGGTTCTAATAAATACTTTGAAATTAAAAGATATTTTCCACATCCATTTAATTAAACATTGTTTTTTAACTTTACTCTATCAAAAATATTGCTAAACACAGTTTTATTAATTAGCGAAATCGGCTAGTATTTACGTCGAAGTTTTTCAAAAGCAACGATTAACTTATTAATATTAAGCAGTTTCAATTGGTTAGACAGAACCCTTGAAACTTAATGGAATCCCAACATTACGTGCTTTTGTGCATAATAAGAAACATTGGGAATATAATTATATTGATGTGCAAGTTGTTTTAACGAGTGCATGAAGCAATCGATAAATTTGTAACACCAAAGAGTTTTTATTTAGTCAAAATGAAAAAGTTATTTTTATTGTTGATATGGACATGTTTGTCGGTATCTCCTTTTGCAATGGCGCAACACCCAAATAGCAAGGCAGAGAACCGCGTATCCCAACAAGTTATTGAAAACACATATAAAGAAGCCAAACTCAATGGCGTCATCGACTTTAAACTGTTTCGCGATGCCTTTATCGCTTACCAAAAAACACCAGACAGAAAGAAGTCGATACTAACCATTATTGATTACAGCAAACCATCGACCGAAAAACGTTTTTATGTTGTGGACGTAAACAAAAAGAAGCTGATTTACAACACTTACGTGGCTCATGGTGTGAATAGCGGAAAGAAAACAGCAACACAGTTTTCGAATGTCGTGAATTCTCGCAAAACATCACTTGGCACGTTTTTGACAGACACAACATACTACGGTTCTAACGGCTATTCGCTGCGACTAGATGGTCTTAGCTCTGGCCTTAATGACAAAGCTCGCGAGCGCTACATCGTTGTACACGGCGCAGACTATGCGAATCCTTCTTTCATTAAAAAGAATGGTTACTTGGGACGCAGTTGGGGTTGCCCAGCGTTACCTCAAAAGCTGTCACGCGAAATCATTGATACGATTAAAGGTGGCAGCGTGATCTACGCCAGCGCGTAAACCACGCTGAATACCAAAACTAAGGGAGCCTAGCTCCCTTTTTTGTTGCCTGATGTGCTCACAAGTCGCGGGTAAAATCGCATTTCGAGCAGAACAACGCCAATATTTGTGTAATCTTTGAGAGTCAATCACGTCATGAATCTATTAGCACTTTTTCAGGTGTTGGTTAGATTCGCTTAAAACACTGTTCATTCCTGTTTCGTCTCGTTAGTATACGCACAATTGGTCACTTACCGACTGATGTATTGCCCAAATCTATACCCACTGACGTTTAGGATTGTTTTTTGCGTTATCTTCTTCGTATTTTATTTGTGCTGACACTGTCCATGCTCTCTGGGCATTTGCATGCAGCGCAGCACCACAATACAAATCACGTGACGTCAGAACGCCTCGACAAACTCTTGCAATCTGATTTTCAATCCGTAGTCAACGCACCACATTCAGAAGCACAACAACACTATTGGGGTTCTGATGGGTTTGAGCGCCACATCAAGCGAGACTTGTTCGCTCTGGTGAGTTACCGCCGAACGTCTACTGATGACGGATCGCTCTCCCTTAGCTTTGAATCTGAATACCATCTGCTTGTCGCGTTTTTGCCTCCCCCATTAAAAGAGTTAGCGTGGCAAACTATTCCGTTGCCTACTGATAGCTATGGCATGTTAAAAAACCAACGTTCTCTCTATCGTTTATCAGGGCGGAAAGAGGCGAATTTACTGTACGTGTTTAAACACGGCCGCGAATCGATCATCACAGTTTGATACCACAAAGAAAAACAAGGAAGCATGTCACACTAGGCATGGATGTCCTCAAATTTATCTGATCTGATTCGAGGTCTATTTATGAAAAAATTCACAGCAGCAGCGTTAACGGCCCTACTTTTCACTGCAGTACCAACATTTGCAAATACAGACACAAACGCGGACAAAATGACAAACAAAACGCTATTGGAATGCGCAAATGCTTCCAATGCTCGTAACGCGATACCAGAGCACCGAGCCGTTTTTCGTCACTACTTGATGTCTGAACGTGGTTACAGCTTTAGCCAACTCTCTTCCACCGAAACCGAGTTTAAAGCACAAGACAACAACGATTCTGAGATAGAACAGTTCTATCAAACACAGTGTAAAGAAGTTGGTGAGCAACTCTACCGCGTGGGCTACTGACACCAGCGAGAATGAAGAACTCGGTAAAGGGTTAAAAGATCCAAAAACAAAAGGCGCATTCTCTGCGCCTTTTGCTTATATCAATATCCTAGCTACAAATGAGTGAACCATTGTTAAGAGAGTTGAGACGCCGCCTTAGATTTAAACCGCGCTTTGCGCACCTTGAGGATTACAAAACTCATCACAGCAATAGTAAGAGTAATCACTGGCGCAGCCAGTAACCCCATTGTCACCATCTTGCTGATATTCTCCGGAAGTAAAGGCAGGAGCATGCCAAAGCCGCACAGTAACAACGTCCACAATATGGCGCTCAGCCATGCAAAGTAATGGAACTTCGACACGCGTTTCACACGTAATCCCATCATCAATGGCAGAAGCGAACGCACCACAGGAATGAAACGCGCACAAAACAATGCAATTAAGCCATGTTTACCCAAAAGAACATCGACTTGTTCGAGTCTTTTCTGTGGGACAGCATTCACCCAGCCTTGAACTTTAGGTAGGAGGTTTAGCCATTTTCCTTGCAAGTATGCCGCCCAACTTCCTAAGCCCGCACTCACAATAATCACCAACATGATGGCAATAGGATCAAGCACGCCTACCGCCGCAAGTGTGCCAGACAATACCACCACACTATCGCACGGAAATGGCGCAGCAGGAATAAAACCACTTTCCAAAAAGATTAATGTCGCCACGACAATATAAATAATCCCTGCACTTCCTGGCGCCATAAGTGCAGAAAAGTCTTGATGCCAAAAGGCAAGCAAGACGCCCATCATTGAATCAAACATAAAAAGAGCTCCTAAACATCACTAAATAACAACAAGGTAGATGCTTAGAACTATCGAGCGTGAATAAACCGATAGATAAGATTAGAGCCTAACCCATCTCCAATTTGGTATTTTGAATGAGAGAAGTCTTTCGCAAGACCAAGAAAAGCCGTCAGACCCGCGTTCAAATATGGCGTTTCTGATAAAGCGCGGTTCCAATGAGGAGCCAACGTTTCGAACCAACCAATATCGAGCTCATCAAGATCTGATTTTGAATCATGAACTCGCAGTGCATTGCGATTTAACAGGCTAGCAAACGAATGAAATGGTGGTGCTAGTGGCGTTTCGGAAACTTGTGCGTCTTCATCATAAAACGCAATGCCGACGCTGTAGTGGTGAGTAGTTTCAGGCGACGTTGATTCTTGGCCGACAGAAACCGCCAATAAGCTCAGAAATAGCCCGAAAAAGCTAATAAGAAGAGCACGCACAACGTTCACCTACATCACAGTAATACGTACTTTTAACTCTGAGGGCGAGAATTTGCAATCGAAATTCTCGCCTCGTGGTTTTAGCCACTCAGTTTGATATAACTGAGGACTTAGTTCTTGCCATATGGGTAGTTTTCGAACATTTTCGCCACTTCTTCTGTGATCAAATTTTCCCTTTTCTCAGTACTCATTGATTCGGTTAACTTGCGGCTTGAAACGCCTTTCCACACAACTTGGTTCGCCTTACTATCCACCAGCTCTACCACTAACTTCCCGTATTTGCGTTCTTTATATCGTTCAGGGCTTGATGTAATCACACCAAAGCTGTTCCAACCATAACCGACGCTAAAAGAAGAACCAGACGAAACTAACTCCGACTCCTCAACGATATCGTGATGAACGTATAAATCACCACCACTTGCAACTCGAGAAAGCCCTTTCGATTCCAGTTGAGCAGCCAAACCTTGTTCTATACGGCGTCCATCGATACTTGCTGGAGCATCATTTTGAGTACCAAAATCAAACGTTTTGTAAGAAGCGAAGTCCGCTTGTTTATCCACGTCTGTTGTTACTGTCGTACAAGCGGCCATCAAAAGCGCCATTGCCCCAATTGTTACTGTTTTCCACATACGCGCTCTCCTCGTTTTTTTACTTATACGGCTGACAATAAAGTTGTGTCATTTCAATATTGAGTCTTGACCATGAATGATAAGTGTTCAATGTCAGGTGATGATTAAACCATCAAATGGATTGACGATTAATGAGCTAGCTCTGTCACATAACGGTGTCATTTTCGTCGAGCATCATCAGGAAGCCATTTAAGTTCATCGAAAGCGTATTTTTTCACCAAGAAGACAATTTTTTATACAACTGACAAGCGACTGATGAAAAAAGACTTTTCTTTTGAAATCAATGTGGCATATTAGCGGAGTCCTATCGATGCGCGGGCATCGTATAATGGCTATTACCTCAGCCTTCCAAGCTGATGATGCGGGTTCGATTCCCGCTGCCCGCTCCAATATCTACTCCCAAGAAATTCTTTTCTAAGTTACTCAGTTGAATCCGAAGGCGGAGCAAACAAACAGCGCCAACGTTGTTGCCATGTTAAATTTGGTCGACGTACCTCGTTGAACATATCTTTCCATTCTGCAAACGTCACCTTGATTGGGTTGAAGCTGTTTACCGGTTTAGAAATGCCATAACGAACCGTTTCTATTTCTGGTTCAAAAGTGCCAAACATTCGATCCCAGAGAATCAAAACACCTGCGTAATTTTTATCAATATATTGACGATTGATCCCGTGATGCACTCTGTGGTGAGACGGCGTGTTGAATACCCACTCCAGTGGGCCAAGTGACCGAATCGACTGCGTGTGCACAAAGAACTGCAAACCTAGATTCAACAACACCACGAATACAACCCATTTAGGGTCAAAGCCAATAATGACCAAAGGTAGCCAGAACAGCCACATCCCCGCCAATGGGTACATCAAGCTTTGGCGAAACGCCGTACTAAAATTCATTCTTTCTGAACTGTGATGCACCACATGTGCCGCCCACATCCAACGAATACGATGGCTAGCACGATGGAACCAGTAATAGAAAAAGTCTTGCAGCAACATAAGAAGCAAGAAGGCCGATACACTCATTTCGATATCAAATAATCGCCAATCAAATATCCACAAGTAGAAATGCGCAATCAGCAACCCCGTTAAAATATCAGCAGCTTGATGTAATCCTGCCAACACAAAGTTACACGCCACTTCCGGCAAATAATATTGTGCGCTGTCAGGCAGTTTACCTCGACGCTGTCCCAAACCGTATTCCGCGGCGATGCAGAGAAAAAAGATAGGAGCCAAAGCCATAAGCAAGAGCTCCGGTCGTTCCATGATTTGTGACCAATCCATTGTCTTATCTACCATTTTGCGTAGTGATCTTCCGTTAAACCCACAACACCGTCTAGTTCGTGCTTACTGCCATTGCCATCCACAACAAACCCCGAAAAGTGGCCGATATATTGACGAAAGTTACTTTTCAAAAACCAGAAGTTCTTTTTCTCAGAACGTTGATTGATAGGCTCAAACACTAAGTCTACGCAACCATCTTCGGAGGTGATGCGCCAATCAGTACGTGGATTCTGACGTGAAAATTGAAACTGCACCGGATTAAGCAAATGCCTTTCACCGTCCACCCACAGTACATTTTCACAAAACCCGGTTTCGTTTACGCCAGCGGCGAGGTTGAGACCCAAGCTTTTGTCGCCATCTTTATGGTTGATACTCGCCCAGCGCCAGCTCGTTTCCCTTCGCATGTAACCCGCCGAGAAATCATAACCCGCAGCAACCTGTGACAGATCTTGCTCTTCACCCAGAATAAATAGATTCCCTGTTACCGTCAGCGCGTTGTGTTTTTGTGTATACGTCCATCCGGAGTAACCCGTTGGCGTAGAGAGCATAAGAGGCAGACTTTGTGGCTGAGGATGCAGTGTAATGTTGGCGTTCACGGAAGGCGTCACAAACTGAACATGCCACTGACCCTCCTCAATGGAGAACTGAATTGTATTGTTCGCGAGATGCGCTTTGCTCAACCAGCTCGATGGTTGAGTCTGATAACCAAGCTGACAAGGTTTAAGCCATTGCTGCTCGGTGAGTGCATTGCGCTTAATATCGAACAAATAACAAAATCCGGAGGCCAAATAGCGAATATCGGCAATAGCAATCCCGACGACATAGTCAGGCGTCACGAGAGACACGAACTGGAACTGCTTGTAATCGAAATGTTTTCGCCACTTCGATACAGGATTGTCCATCTCATTGAGATATTGAAATGACTCTAAATCGAGTGATCTTGGAATCGCCGACAGGTGCCCAAAAACCGGCATACCATCTTGCTGAATAAACGAGTCCAAAGGCTTAATTACGTCCATGATTCTGACTTTTCTAATCACACATGGCACAAGATTAACATTAATTTAACAACAAACGAGTTGCGCGACTGCACAACAATCACGCATTTAAGGCAGGCAACGAAGCAATAGTGTGAAACAGGTCACTCATATCTCATCACTATCACTGCGATTTAGAGTTTTAGCTTGGCTGTAGAGCATTAATCAGAATGAAGAATATTGGTCACGATCTCCGTTTTCACCGAATTCGCGATAAAACAGTTTTCATGCGCCATGTGATGCATTTTTTCCAATTGCTCATAGCTTGGCTGCTTATCACCAGAAAATACAACTGTCGGATTTAACACCACTCTCGAAACCCACTCTTTCCCATTTTCACCAACGGTCAACTCCCCTTCAGCTGCATCAACATAAGAGTCGATCACATAACGACGCTTTGCTGCAATCGAAAGGAAAACCAACATATGGCAACTAGAAAGTGCCGCAACAAACGCCTCTTCGGGATCGACGTTTTCTTCTACCGACAGCGGCAACGGAACAACATAAGGAGATGGCGAAGCAGGAACTAACAAACCGCCATCAAAGCGCCAAGTGTGCGCTCTACTGTATTGATTATCGCTAAAGATTTCATTGGCCTGGCGTTGCCACGCTATTAATGCCGTGTGCTTACTCATACTCATTCCCTGATTGTTGAGTGGTGTAGTAAATCACAGCTCAATACGGAAAGAAAACAGACACTGAGTGAAATGAGCGAACAGCCACTTCAAAGCACCTGTTCTGAGTTTTGTTGCGCTTTTACTAACTCATCTCTCAAACGGTGTCCTTGATGAATATTCACTTGGAGGCGATTGATCAACATCTGAAGCTGTTCAATCGCTGGCACTTGGTTCATTTTTAACTGTGTTTCGAGTTCCAGCGCTTGGCTAGCCAGTATCTTCAGCCCTAAATTCAACGCCATTCCCTTGGTCGTATGCATCGTCAATTTGAGAGAGTCGAAATCGCTCTGCATAAAGTTTTCAATCAGGTCATCAACCGCCAGTTCAAAATCGGTGATGATGCTGTTGAGCAGATCAAGTAACTCATTCGGATGTTCTTTGAGGGACGCCAACATTTCTGAGTTCGACAGTTCCTCTTCCGTCAGCCTCAAGTTTTCAATCGGCTTACGTTGCAGTTGCAATACATTGCTCGCTGGCGATACCTCTTCGGTTTGCTTCACTTTGAGCCTCGTACTGAATTGCTTCAAAGCGTCAGCAAAACTTTCCCTTTGCAGAGGCTTGGTTAGGACATGATCGGCACCTGCCGCGATAAAGTGGTCATGGGCCTCACGAAAGACATCCGCAGTATAGGCAAACAGCAACGTCTTTACCCCTAGCTTTTCGCGAATAAAACGGGTCGCTTCGACACCATTCATCTCTGGCATGTGATTATCCATCAAGATAAGGTCATAGTCGTTGTCGCGTGCCTTTTCTACAGCAACCAGCCCGTTTTCTGCGACATCCACTGCGTGCCCTAACTTTTCGCAAAAGCCTTTCGCCACCAAAGCATTTACGCGGTTATCTTCTGCCAACAAAATGCGCAAGTTCTGAGTGCTTCGGGTTTGAACTGGCGTATGCTGCGGGCTCGGTTTTTCGCTCTCATTCCATGGTATCGGCAAAGTGACAATAAACTGCGTGCCGACCCCTTCTACGCTCTTTAAGGTAATAGAACCACCCATAAGTTCAGTGAGCTTTTTAACGATGGCCAACCCTAAACCCGTTCCTCCAAACCTTCTTGTAGTTGAAGAATCTGCTTGCTCGAAGGAGTTAAATACTCGCCCTTGTTTATCGGGTGCGATACCGATCCCCGTATCACTGACGATGATCAACAGCTGTTTGTCTTCACCATTTAACTCGGTACGAATCAGTACGTGCCCTTCATTGGTAAACTTCACGGCGTTACCCGCCAAATTAAACAAAATTTGGCGAAGTCGAGCACAATCGCCTGTGAACTCGGTGTTGTTCGGAACGTCGTTCTCAACAATCAGCTCAATGCTTTTTTCATCAATTAACGGTTGTATGGCGCTGCACACCGGAGTTAAGACTTGCTCAAGATGAAACGGGGCTTCTTCCAGTTCTAACTTATTTTCCTCAACTTTAGAAAAGTCCAAGATGTCGTTGAGGATAGTCATTAAATGCTGCCCTGAATCCAGAATTACCTTAATATGCTCTTTGGTGACGGGCTCTTTGGTTTCCTCTGCAATCAACTGAGAAATCCCGAGCACACCATTCATTGGCGTTCTTAATTCGTGACTCATTGCAGCAAGAAAGCTGGATTTAGCCTTCGCGGCTCGCTCTGCTTTGTCCGTTTCGGCTTCCAACTCCGAGTTAAGCTGCTTCAAGTTGTGCATTCGGTATTGCAGTTGATACAAGAACGACCCGACTAACAACATCACTGCGACAAAAACAAACAGCCAAGTGAAGCGCGCCTCATTTTGGGCGAGATCAAGAAGTGAGTGCTCGGCCTCTTCCACAAACACAAAGTAATTGTGATCCAGTAGCTCAGTGGTCAACAGCTCGATTTTTTTATCGCTTTCATGTAAGCGCCCCAAAAAGTTCGCGCCACTTTCGCTTTGCTCCCCACTTTGATTCACTAAGTCGCGGCTAAAAAACTCGACGTAATGTTTATCTAATTGCGTTTCACCAATGTGCGTCGAAAACTCCTCTTCATAGATGTCCAACAGCATCAGCAAGGCGTATTGATTTTCGACTTGTACCCCAATCAACATGTCTAATTGCGAAGTGGTTTGAATAACCCGTTGCTCAAATTTGGCTAACGTCTGTTGTATTTTCTGGCGGTTGGGTGAGATGGGAAACCAAACGGCATTATCGAAGGTATCAGCCAATTTTTCCGCTTCAACTTCAATATCAACCAACGATTTAGTGAGCTCGAAGTTCTTTCGCTCCTTGATGGCATACTGATTCACAATCACATCGCGTTCTTCAATCAGCTGATGGCCGACCTCAGAAAGCGCGCTATGAAGTTGTTGCGTACTCTTGGAATTAATGTGAGCCATGTAGGCAAAGGTGCACGCCACCAGCATCGCAATAAATAAGCATGAATTGACCAACCTAAACTTATTCATTTTCCAGCACCTCTAATATTACTGGCCTTGGGGCGCTGAGTGACGTCAAGAACTCTTCGATGTCTTCGATATTGCTATCACTCATCGTAATACCAAGCTGCGTTTGTGCCATGATTTGAATGGCCTCAGCAAGGGTGGTCACTTGCCCGTTATGAAAATACGGCCCCGTTAATGCGACGTTTCTTAAACTGGCAACACGGAAATAATACCCCTCATCCCCTTCCGTTGTGAGTAAATGGCGACCTGTGTCTTTCTGCACGGGTTTATGCTCAAAGTAAGCGAAGCGTTGAATCATCGCGCCGCCAACATTTTTCCCTTGATGACATTGTACGCACCCAGCTTTCTGGAAGGTTTTCCAACCGCGTTTCGCTTTCTCATTCAAAACATGCGTGTAACCCAATAAGTAGGCATCAAACGGCGCGCCTGGAGTTTCAAGCCCTTTCACAAACTCAACAATGGACGCTTTGATGTTGTCGATAGAAATTGGCAGGTTTCCAGCGCGTTTAAACAGCGCTTGATATTGCTCGTTGTTTTGAACGTAGCTTTCAATCTTCGGCCAGTTGGAATCCATTTCTAACGGGTCGTGAATTGGGCCATCCATTTGAGAGACTAACGCATTCGACGAGCCATCCCATAACAGTCGGTAATTCAGTGACGCATTAAAAACCGTGATCGCGTTTCGTGTTCCTGCCCCTTTTACACCTGCTGCTACGGCTGTGTTTTGCGCGCCATTCGTTTGTAGATTGTGGCAACTTTCACAACTGACTTTACCATTCGATGACAAGTTGGGATCTCTAAATAAATACCAACCAATCCGCGCTAACTTAACGTCGACGACCGGATCGCCCTCGATAGGCAAAACAAGTTCGACTTCTGCTTTTGCAACACTGACGGATGATGCGGTACAAACGAATAGCACGGCGGCACCCCATTTGATAGCTGTACTCAGCCTCATAACTTGAACTTCCTAGAACGCCCTAATTATGAACCTAGTTGCAAATGCGATTTTTTGCCATTTTCAGGCGAGAGTAAAAGGTATGATTGTGTTTCGTATAAAGCTCAAGAGGGAGAGAGATTAAAACAGACAGAGCGAGTCCAATAGAATTCGAACTCGCGTCAGGAAGGCAATAGAGCGTGGCTAGTTGATGAAGGCAAGCAGGCGATAAAACCAAGTGACTTCACCGTAAGCAATCAAATCAAAGATGGTGAAGAAGATGACACAGATGATGGCCAATTTGACCAAGCGTTGAACTATAAACATCACAATTTCCTGTTGTTTTTTCGCAGTTTACTACGTCAACAGGCGAATGAAAAACGGATGCTTGTATCAAGGCGTGTTAAACAATCAACAAAATTTTTTGCAAAAAATGACGTGCTAGAAGCGCTGTTATCTAAGCGATTGTACTATCTACTTTTTTATTAATTTACTGCTCGTTTTGCTTAAAAAGCAATCGGTTAACTCACTGTATAACCTAGATAAGCGAGCGAAAATGGATGTCGACAAGTTGGACGAGCATCAACTATTTCAAATATGATATGTCGTACACTTTTTTAAAACTAATACTTATAACTATTTTTTAATGCAAACACCTCGCTTGTTTAACTTAAATCTTCGCTACAAGACTGCCTTGTATTTCTCGCTCGGTCTGCTCGGGATGATAATTAGTTTCCTTTTTATCAGCCGATACTTTTTCCTGTACAGCTTAGATGAGTTGGAAAACATGGAAATTGACCACTCAAGTCAGCAAGCTATAGCCGTAATTGACATGATGGTGACTCAACAAGAAGGAAGTTCCTATGATTGGGCTTACTGGGATGAGACCTATGACCTTTTCGCACACCGTGACATCGCAGGTTACAGCGAACGCAACTTATATGTCGAAACCCTTGATGCGCTGAACCTCGATTTGATGTCGTTTATCACACTGGATGGTCAGTCCTTAGTGTCATTGAGTCGTGAAAGCACACCTGAGTCTTCATCCTCACTAAACAATAAAGTCGTGTCCGTGCCACTACTCCAACAGCATATTTTGGCGATGAACAGTAAGCTTGATGTTCACCGCGAAAGTTTGGCGGGCATATTTAAGATCAATGACAACATTTGGGGGTTGAGCTTAGCTCCAGTTCGAAACAGCGAAGGAGATCGTCCTTCGAACGGCTGGATGCTGTGGGGACGCAATCTGTCTGAGCGTTTCCCTGGCGACTTTAAAGCGATGATGTCTGCCAGCAATACGCTCGTGACCAAGTCGTTTAATCCTGTCGATCATGCCAAAACTAAAAGCATCGATAAAACCTCAGAGTCCATCATCAAATGGACCCCAATCAGCGATCTCGCGGGTGAGCCGATTGCGTGGTTGAAAACACAAACCAAACGTGAACACTATTCAAAAGGTAATACGCTCTTTATTTACCTCTTTGCGACGGTTGGGGTGGTAGCGTCAATCATTGCTACCAGCACGTTTTTCATCTTCAAAAGAAAGGTGGCAACACGCTTTAGCCACTTTGCAGAAGGCATTAACGAAATCGCCTCCCAATATCAGCTTGAAGGTTTGCAGTCCGTAAAGTTCGATGAGTTAGAACTCGCGACAAAGCTTGTGCAAAAGCTCTCTGAAAACACGTCTATGACTCAGTTACAGCTGAAAGACTCCATGGAGAAATTCGGCGCACTTTACCACAGCTCATCGTTAGGCATGCTGATCGTTATTGAACGTGAAATCGTCGACGCCAACCATCGAGCGCTTGAACTACTGAGTTATAAAAAGTCCGACCTTCTTGAGCAGCCATTAGACTCGCTCTGCCCTACGACTGCTGATGAGTGTCGTGTTGATGCAATGTATCGAGAGCTTCAACATGGCCGCAATCAGTTTGAAGCACAGATGCTAGACAGCCATGGCGAAACCATCGATTGTTTAATAGAAGCAACACTGATTCAGCACAACGGGCACACCGCCTTGATGCTGCTGTTGCAAGATTTGAGTGAAAACAAACAACAAGCTGAGATGATTCAAAAGCTGACCGATTTTGATCCTGTGTCTGGCTTTTGTAATCGCCCGGTAATCTTAGGCGCACTTGAAGAGTTGGTGAAACACCAGCCGAATCACTTCTCGTTCATCTACATCACAAGTAAGAGCCTCAAGCAAATCGCTGAAGTGTACGGACACCTGATTTTTGATGAGGCGATCCAGTACATCTCGACTTTGTTGCGCGACCATTTGGGCACTCACCAAATTGGTCGGATTAGTGAGCATGAGTTCATCGTCATTCTTCCCAACGCAAGCGGTCACAGCGACGCGTTGGAAGCGGCAAACCGACTGTTAAATCAGCTCTCTTACAAAATCGAACTCTCTGGGATTATGTTGTCGCTCGACAGCAAAGCCGTGATGGTTGACCCTAAAATCACCCACCAATCCCTTGAACACCTATTGCTTGTTGCTCGTTACTCAGCGCAGTCAATGAGCGGTCGTCACATGCATGAAGTGTTGGTCGCTGATGGTGAATTATCTGAGCAGGCAGAAACGTCGATGATCATCAATCGCGACTTAGAAGTAGCGATTCGACAAGACAACATCATTCCTTATTTTCAACCAATCGTGAACGCGAAATCAGGTGAAATCATTGGCTTTGAAGCATTGGCTCGATGGCCGCACCCAACGCTCGGCATTATCTCGCCGTTGATCTTTATTCCACTTGCAGAGCAAGGGAAACTGATTGTGGAACTTGGAGAGTCCATCCTCAATCAGTCTTGCGATTTTATCGGCAAACTGAACACAAAGAGACACAGCCAAGGCTTGCCGCCACTGACGGTGCACGTCAACCTGAGTGCGCAGCATTTCTACCATTCACGGCTGATTTCATTCCTGCAATCCATGATTGAAGAGCACAACATCTCTGCAGGTCATTTGGTGCTAGAAATCACCGAAAGTATGCTGATGGGCGGCGAAACGGAATCCATCCACTGCATCAACGAAATCAAACAACTGGGCGTACAACTGGCGTTGGATGATTTTGGTACGGGCTACGCATCATTTAGCAGCGTGTGCAACTTCCCGCTAGACATCGTCAAACTCGACAAATCGTACGTGGATGAAATTGAAACCAACGACCGAGCCAAAACGCTCGTGCGAAACATTGCCAATATGTCTCAAGAGTTGGGATTAACCATCGTCGCAGAAGGCGTCGAGACGGCCAGCCAAGTCCGCAAACTAAAAGTGTGGAATATAGATGAGTTACAAGGTTTCTACTTCTATAAACCGATGACTAGAGAAGACGCATTCGCTCAGTTTTCTGGCTTGCCCCACTGTTAATCTAGCTCCCCCTCCCAAGGCAAAGCGGTCTCTGTCGCTTTGCCTTTTTTGTTCCCCAATCTCTCTGCTTCTTGCCAAGTAAGACTCAGTATTGCATCGCACTGATGATCGAACACAGTTTCAACCCGATATAAATGTCTGCGTATATACTTTAAACAAGGTTTTCAATAAGTCCCTGTCACCGGACAAGGAGGACTGCATGAAACGGACATGGATATGGCTGCTACCGCTGCTTCTATTTGCTGGCCAAACACTGGCAAATACGGTTTGGATTGTGCCCGTAAAAGGGGCAATTGGCCCAGCCAACAGTGACTACCTCACTAGGGAAATTGAACAAGCTCAAATTAACGGCGTGAGCCTAGTGATTCTCAAAATGGATACCCCTGGCGGGCTAGATAGCGCGATGAGAGACATTATTCACGCCATCACAACCTCGACCACACCGATTGCGACTTGGGTTGGGCCTTCAGGCTCAAGAGCCGCGAGCGCGGGCACCTACATTCTGCTTGCCAGCCACGTTGCGGCAATGGCAGAAGCGACCAACCTAGGCGCAGCAACCCCTGTCGCCATAGGTGGTGCGCCACAAGCACCCTCTTCTGATGACGGCAAAGACAACGAATCCTCGGATGAAAACAAACCCAATGCAGAAAAGAGCGGCGATCAAGTTCCGGCTAAAACCGCCATGGAGAAAAAGGTCATCAATGACGCAAAAGCCTACATTAAAGGGCTCGCAAAATTACATGACCGCAATGCGCAATGGGCAGAAAAAGCCGTCAGTGAAGCCGCCAGTTTAGACGCAGAAGAAGCCTTAGAACTCAATGTCATTGATGTCATCGCCAACTCGCCAGAAGAGTTGGTCACCGCGATAAACGGTAAATCCGTCAAGGTGAACAATCTCCCCGTGACATTGTCACTCAACAATCCCATTTGGGTTGAAAGAATACCGGACTGGCGCGCAGAAATGCTTGCGGTGATCACCAATCCTAATGTCGCCTACATTCTAATGCTCATCGGCATTTACGGCCTATTACTCGAGTTTTATAACCCCGGAGTGGGTTTACCCGGTGTGCTTGGCGGCATCTGCTTACTACTTGCGATGTACGCACTGCAAATGATGCCCGTCAACTACGCAGGTTTAGGACTGCTGCTACTCGGTATCGCGCTCATGATTGCCGAAGCCTTTAGCCCAAGCTTTGGCATTTTAGGCTTGGGCGGCGTAGTAGCATTTGTGCTTGGTTCAATATTCCTGATGGACAGCGAGCTCCCGGGCTTCCAAATTGCCCTACCGTTGATTTTCGGTATCGCTATTTTCTCTATCGCGTTGATTCTTCTCACTATTGGTTTCTTACTCAGGATTCGAGGAAAAGGCGTCACCACAGGTTTAGAGACCTACCCCGGTAAACATGCCATTGTGAGTGACGACTTCATCGACGGACAAGGCCGCGTGCAGTTTGAAGGTGCATTTTGGCAAGCGAAGACCGAACAAGATCAAGAACTCAAACAAGGTGAATCGGTCACCATTGTTCATGTTAAAGGGCTAACCTTAACGGTGAAGCCCAATGACCGCCCTAAAGAATAGGAGGCGTTTATGATGCTCTACACTGTTGCTGTGATCGTGGTGCTGCTGTTCGCATTAGCGACACAAATGTTTAAGGTTCTGCGCGAGTACGAACGAGGCGTGGTGTTCTTTCTGGGGCGATTTCAAGAAGTAAAAGGCCCGGGCTTGATCATTTTGATTCCTTTCATCCAACAAATGGTGCGTGTTGATTTACGAACCATTGTGCTGGATGTACCAACACAAGATTTGATCACCAAAGATAACGTCTCTGTGCGCGTTAACGCGGTGGTGTATTTTCGTGTGGTTGACCCACAAATGGCAATCAACAATATTGAAAGTTACAGCGATGCCACCAGCCAGTTAGCACAAACGACGCTACGCTCGGTGCTGGGCCAACACGAGTTGGATGAACTGCTATCCGAACGAGAACGACTCAACAAGGATTTACAATCCATCCTCGATCAACAAACCGACGATTGGGGCATTAAAATCTCCACCGTCGAAGTCAAACACGTCGATTTGAACGACAGCATGGTTCGCGCGCTGGCTCGCCAAGCCGAGGCGGAACGTAACCGCCGAGCGAAAGTGATTCACGCAACGGGTGAATTAGAAGCGTCAAACAAGCTGAAAGAAGCCGCACAAATGCTAAACGAAGCGCCAAACGCGCTGCAATTACGCTATATGCAAACCTTAACCGAAATTACGACGGACAAAACCTCAACCATCATCTTCCCAATGCCAATTAATTTGGTCGAAGCGGTGACGGACATTGCCAACGCCGTTAAAAAGAATCAGGGGCAGGATAAAGAAGAATAGCCACATTAATTTTCAAATAAGGGCGGAAGTGGCTTGGGTTTAACTTGAGCGGACTTAGTTTGGTCTCGTTGAGTTTGGTGTAAACAGTAAGGCCGCTTCTTCATATTAGATATCACAAACCTTTCGATCACTGATCCGTGTCGGATTTACTTGGCGGTGTACCACATTCGCGTTTCATGATTTCCAGACCCGATTTAAAACAAGCGCGCCATGCCTTTTCAACGTCGGAGTTGTACTCATAATCACACTCTTGTACTGTTTCCAATAAGCTTTCAAACCAAATATCAATGTCTTCGGGTTTGACACCAATGTTACCGATACCGTGCTTTTTGCCATACTTTTCCATCATTTTTCGCGCATCAGAAGACGTGTCTGTCATCATAAAAAAGACGATCGAACCTTTGAGCATACGAACTTGCTTTTGCATATCTACGCCTTCAAATTTCTGCCGAAAGTTCTCTCCTTTCGACCAAAACTTGGCATAAAACCGCTCGAAAAAGTGCTCACTGAGAACACAACGCTCGTAACTGTCGTTGAAAACCTCAATCACATTCATGACCACTCCAAACGAAAACCAGAGTACAACTCATATTTTATGAGTGTAATTTAATATCTCAAACAAGGGGCAAGCGAATATCTCAAAGCTTGTAATTTTGGCCAAGAAACAGCAAAGACCACGTTCTCTGTTCGATTTTCAACAAAAAGTTAAAAGTGATTTAAATAAAAGCCATCTTATCAATTGCTGGTTATTCGGTACTATGAACTCACTTTCGAGGTACGCGTGGTTGTCGAAGCTAAAAGCGGCCGATATAAAACTGAATAACGAGGATAAAAACGTGTCTCATCAAATCATTAAAGATCTAAACAGCCGCTACACAGCGAAAAAATACGACGCAGAAAAACGCATTTCTCAAGAAGATATGGCCATCATCAAAGAAGCCATTCGTCTGTCTGCATCGTCAATCAACTCGCAACCATGGAAATTCATCGTGATTGAAAGTGATGAAGCGAAACAACGCTTCCACAGCACATTCGCGAACAAACACCAATTTAACCAACCCCACGCAACCACGGCGTCGCACACGATCCTTCTTGCTTACGATCCTAAGTTCACAAAAGAGAAGTTTGCAAAACGCGTGGATGCCGAAGTCACTTCAGGTCACCTACCAGCAGATATGTACAACACCTTTATGGGCGCATACGCATTTGCCGAAGCGAACACCGATGAAAATGGCTTCAACGGTCATTGGACTAAGGCGCAAGTTTACATCGCGCTGGGTAACCTACTGCACACATTAGCGCGCCTTGGTATTGACTCCACTCCGATGGAAGGCGTTGATCCTGAGCTGATTGGCGAAGAATTTAAAGACGAGTTGGAAGGCCACGTTTGTGAAGTTGCGCTGGCGATCGGTTACCACAAAGATGGTGAAGACTACAATCACGGTCTACCTAAAGCGCGTATGGCATTGGATGATGTTATCACCACGCTATAAAAGCTGATTGAAATCATCATTGTTGAATGAGCAAGCCGCACATTGATGTGCGGCTTGTTTATTTTGAGTGTAATTTGAGTTGAGTATCGCTTTCAGTTCAGACGTTTATCTCAACTAAGCCACTTGCTCGGATTTAAAATTACCAAGCAACGCGTCATACAATTCGTGATCACTCAACACACCGACTAACTTATTGTCTTCCACCATCAAGAGTGGTTGATTACTACGCTGCTTAAGCTCTATCGCTTCACGCATGCTGATGTTCGGGCTAACCTGAACCACAGAGTTAGATTCGACATCATCGAGGTTCGATGATTCGCTCACCCACTGAATCAGTGACTGTTTAGAATCCGACAAGCTCAGCCCTTTCGACTCTTGTGTCACCCAAATTTCTTTATCAGGACAAATAAGCACACGCTCTTTTTCACGTACCAAAGCATCACTCGACTTCATTAACGAACGACCTTTAAGCACATTCAGAGGATTCGTGTGGGCAACAAAGTCCGCCACATAATCGGTTTCTGGTGCCAGAATGATCTGCTCTGGCTTACCATGCTGAATCAGTTTACCCGACTCCATAATGGCAATGTTGTTACCAATTTTAAGTGCTTCATCTAAGTCATGACTCACGAACAAAATGGTTTTATTGAGCTTTTCTTGCAGCAGAATCAGTTCATCTTGCAGCTGCGCTCTGATCAGTGGGTCAAGTGCTGAAAACGGTTCATCCATGAGAAGAATATCTGTGTCCATCGCAAACGCACGAGCCAAGCCCACACGCTGCTGCATACCACCAGATAGCTCATGCGGGAGCTTACTCTCCCATTCTGACAAGCCCACCATTTCTAACTGTTCACGTGCTTTTGCACGGCGCTCGGCTTTACCTATACCTTGCATTTCCAGGCCAAACGCCACGTTATCGAGTACCGTTAGCCAAGGCATCAGAGCGAACTTCTGGAACACCATCGACACTCGATGAGTACGTAGATGACGAAGCGTTTGCTCATTACAGTTAGCAAGCTCCACCATATTGTCGCCATCTTGAATTTTCAGCGAACCACGAGAAATATCGTTGAGTCCGTTTACTGTACGAAGCAAGCTGGATTTGCCAGAACCCGACAAACCCATCAACACACAAATCTCGCCGCGTTTGACGCTCAGAGAGACATTATCAACACCGACGACCTGACCGGTTTCGTCGATGATCTCCTGACGAGACTTACCTTGGTCTAGCAAAGCCAAAGCTTGTGATTGCTGCTGACCAAACACCACATCAAGATTTTCAATTGTAATTGCGTCCATGATTAAGCCTCCTTCTGGTTTGGCGCTTTGCATAAGCGATCAAGAATGATGGCAACAAGAACAATCGCTAAACCAGCTTCAAAACCTTGCGAGATATTTACCGTGTTCAGTGCGCGTACAACAGGCTTACCTAAACCATCTGCACCTACCAGCGCGGCAATAACCACCATCGAAAGAGATAGCATAATACATTGGGTCACACCTGCCATGATGCTTGGTAATGCCGCAGGTAACTCCACTTTAAACAGCAATTTCATACGGCTTGCGCCAAATGCTTTACCCGCTTCCAGCAACTCTTCTGGCACTTTGATGATGCCCAAATACGTCAATCGGATTGGTGCTGCAATGGCAAAAATGATGGTTGAAATCAGTCCCGGTACAATGCCTAATCCAAACAAAACTAAGGTCGGGATCAAGTACACAAATGTCGGTACGGTTTGCATCAGATCCAAAATAGGTCGGAGTAACGTGTATAACCAAGGGCGATGCGCTGCCATGATCCCCAGTGGCACGCCAATTAATACGGAAATCGTTGTCGCTGCAAACACAAGAACAAAGGTTTCCAGCATTTCTTGCCAGTAGCCAAGGTTAAGAATTGCCAACAGAGCCAATACAATAAATACGACCAACGGGAGACTGCGGTGCAAAAACCACGCTAACGCAGCAGTCATAATGATAGGAGCGGCTGGCGGCATCCATTTAAAGATATCCACCACAAACATAATGATGGTTTCTAGGGTAATAGAGATTGCATCGAAAAAGCCGGATGCATTGATGGTTAACCAATCGACGCCCGTTTCCATCCATTGGCCCAACGGTAGTTTGTTGTCCGTAATAAAATTCACAATAAAACCTTTGTGTTGATGATGTGGGCATTGCTGCCCACTAAGAAAATCAATTAAGCGTTGTCTTTAAGGTAACGAGCAATTGCCGACTGTGCGTCTTGACCATCGACGGTCTTCACGTCTTTCAGCCACACTTCGATTTTGTCTGCGTTCGCGTTTAACCAAGCTTGTGCGGCTTTAGATGGTTTTTGCTTCTGGTTGAGAATCGCTTCCATCAGCTCGTTTTCCATTTCTAGGCTGAACTCTAGGTTTTTCACCAATTGGCCCACATTTGGGCACTCAGCAAGGTAGTTTTGACGTACGTTCGTATAAACGTTCGCACCGCCGTAATTTGGGCCGAAGAAATCATCGCCACCCGCTAGGTATTCCATTTCAACATTACTGTTCATTGGGTGCGGCGCCCACCCCAAGTAAACGATCCACTGATTGCGGCGTACCGCACGTGATACTTGTGACACCATGCCCGCTTCACTTGATTCAACCAGGCTGAAGTCTTTTAAACCAAACGCATTGCTGTCGATCATGGATTGAATCAGGCGGTTACCATCGTTACCTGGTTCAATGCCGTAAATACGGTCTTTAAATTTGTCGGCATGTTTTTCCAGGTCAGCAAAGCTCTTCACACCGGCGTCATAAACGTATTTTGGTACTGCCAGAGTGTATTTCGCGCCGACAAGGTTCGCTTTTACTGTTTCGACAGTGCCAGCATCTCGGTACTTAGCGATATCACCTTCCATCGTTGGCATCCAGTTACCAAGGAAGATATCAATGTCGCCGTTCGCCATAGAGGAATAAGTTACTGGTACAGACAGCAGATCCGTCTTGGTTTTGTAACCCAAGCCTTTCAGTAGCTCTGTGGTTACAGCCGTGGTTGCGGTAATGTCTGTCCAGCCTACATCGGCAAATCGTACCGTTTCACATTGATTTGCGTAAGCGCCGGTAGCGACAGAAGTTAATGCGATAGTCGATAGTATTTTCGTCATCTTAGACATATTGAATTCCTTTTGATATTTAGTGATTTTTATAATTTCTGACTTTCTATAAATTTTTAAATAGAGATCGAATCTAAGTCTCTTTTCGGTGGATGCATTCGCTGCATCTCTTGCCAGTTCGGTGCAATCCAAACCGGAGTGTTATTTGATTTTTCGAGCGTATTACCCAGAATCATGTCCGCAGCCCGTTCTGCAACCATGATGGTTGGTGCGTTCAAGTTACCATTTGGAATGGTTGGGAAAATTGACGAGTCCACAACACGCAAACCCTGGATACCGCGTACCTGACACTGCTCATCCAGTACGGCTAACGGATCATCGTCTGCACCCATTTTGCAACTGCACGATGGGTGATAAGCGCTCTCTACATTCTGTTTAACCCACTCGTCAATTTGCTCGTCGGTAGTGATGTTGAGACCGGGCTGTATCTCATCGCCACGGAATTCATCCATCGCAGGTTGATTAAGAATCTCACGTGTCAGACGAATACAATCACGCCAGTCCTGCTTATCTTGCTCAGTCGAGATGTAATTAAACTCAATCTTTGGCTTATCATTCGGGTTAGAAGAAACCACCTCTACAGTGCCCCGGCTCTCTGGTTTATTAGGGCCGACGTGAACCTGGAAACCATGGCCATCAAAGGCAGCCTGACCGTCATAACGCATAGCTGCAGGTAGGAAGTGATATTGAATATTTGGCCACTTCAGCCCTTCACGCGAGCGAATAAACGCACACGATTCAAAATGGTTGGTTGCGCCAAGACCTTTTCGAGTCAGAATCCACTCGGTACCGATTAACCCTTTGCTCACCAAGCCGAGTTTACTGTTCAGTGTGATTGGCTGCTTACAGTGGTATTGGAAGTACACTTCCAGATGGTCTTGCAGGTTTTTACCTACCCCTTCCAACTGGTGTTTCAACTCGATGCCCGCTTTTTCTAGTACATCTTTAGGACCAATACCGGAAAGTTGAAGTAGCTGTACCGAGCCGATTGAGCCTGCACTAGAAATGACTTCATTTTTCGCGAAACACTGCTGAATTGAACCTGCTTTCTCAAATTCAACGCCGACCGCTTTCTTGCCTTGTTGTCCTGTCTCTTCAAGCCCTTTTTCTTCAAGCCTTGTTTCTTCAAGTAATACACGACGCACAGTCACTCGCTTCATGAGCGTGAAGTTTTTGCGCTTTTTGGCACGGCTTAAGTATGCATTAGAGGTTGAAGCACGTACGCCTTTATCAACCGTCATGTGCATCGGTCCAAAGCCTTCTTGCTGGAAACCGTTGTAATCGTCAGTTTCTGGATAGCCCGCCTCTTTACCAGCCTCAATAAAGGCTTCATACAACGGGTTCAGCTTCATGTCATTGCCGCTACATGTACCTAGCGGGCCACTGTCACCGCGGTACTCATCAGCACCACCGACCCAAGATTCCGCTTTGCGGAAGTACGGTAAGCACGCCTGGTAATTCCAGCCTTTTGCTCCCTCTTCTTCCCACTGGTCGAAATCACAAGCATGGCCACGTACGTAAACCATGCCGTTGATAGAAGAGCTACCACCAAGAACTTTACCGCGAGGACAGTGCAACTGGCGTCCATCAAGACCATCTTCTTGTACGGTCTCGAACTGCCAAGCGTATTTTTCAGTATTCATCGGGTACGAAAGTGCTGTTGGCATTTGGATGAAAATACTCTTATCCGTACCACCCGCTTCCAGCAATAATACTGAGTGCTGACCGCTCTCACTCAAGCGATCCGCTAACACACAGCCGGCCGAACCCGCACCGACGATAATATAATCGTAGTGTTGTTTCATTTTGTGTCTCCTAGGTGTGTTTAGAGATAAGGGCTTTCGAAATCGCTAAGCTGGACTAACACGCTCTTAGTTTGCGTGTAATGCTTCAGTGTTTCGACACCGTTCTCACGGCCAATGCCGGATTGCTTGTAGCCACCAACGGGCATTTCTGCCGGAGAGTCACCCCAAGCATTAACCCAGCAGATACCTGCCTGAATTTTGTGAATAACGCGATGAGCGCGAGAGAGATTCTGAGTGAAGACACCAGCAGCTAGGCCATAATCTGTATCATTAGCGCGTTCGATAACTTCAGCTTCGTCGCTGAATTTAAGCACGGACATGACAGGACCAAAGATCTCTTGCTGTACGTGGCTCATGCTATCGTCACAGTCGATAAATACGGTTGGAGCAACGAAGTTACCACTTTCCAGACCATTATCTGTTACTTTGTAACCGCCGGTCAGCAGAGTGGCACCGCTCGCTTTTGCGCCCTCAATCGCTGACAGCACTTTGCTTTCATGTTCTTTTGAAATTAAGGCACCGATTTGTGTATTTTCATCAAGAGGGTCGCCGACAACCAGTTTCTCAGTACGAGTTTTAAGCTGTGCAACAAAGTCGTCGTAGATAGATTCATGGACAAATACACGGGTACCGTTGGTACATACCTCACCCTGAGTGTAAAAGTTAGCGACCATAGCGGCCGATACCGCATCATTCAACTTCGCATCATCAAAAACGATCAGTGGTGACTTGCCACCTAACTCCATTGTGACTTGCTTAAGCGTTTTTGCACTGTCACCCATAACAACTTTGCCAGTACCTGATTCGCCAGTGAACGATACTTTAGCAATATCCGGATGCGCCGTTAGCATCTGCCCTACGCGGTAGTCACCCTGCACGACGTTAAACACACCATCAGGAAGACCCGCTTCAGAATAAATTTCCGCAAGCTTAAGCGCTGTAAGCGGTGTTTCTTCCGACGGCTTAAAGATCATTGCGTTACCAGCTGCCAGTGCTGGTGCTGATTTCCACATTGCGATTTGAATAGGATAGTTCCAGGCGCCAATACCTGCGCAAATTCCCAAAGGTTCACGGCGGGTATAGAAAAACTGGTTTTCATTAAGTGGTTGTTGCTCACCCTGCAAACTTGGTGCAAGACCAGCGTAATATTCGATAACATCTGCGCCTGTCGTAATATCAACAGCGATCGCTTCTTGAATTGGCTTACCTGTGTCCGCCACTTCTAAAGCGGCTAACTCGTCATTGCGTTCACGCAGAATCGCTACCGCTTTATTAAGAATCCGGCTACGTTCAATGGCCGTCATTGCAGACCAAACCTCAAAACCGCGCTTTGCAGATTCAATAGCAGCTTCCATATCGCTCTGGTTTGCTTGTTTAACATTGGCCAATGGCTCACCATTTGCCGGATTGTAAGTGGTGAAATGCTCTTCAGAACATCCGATATACATTGCACCATCGATGTAATGTGTTTTCATTTCCATAGTGAAGACCTGTGACTTTTATATTTTATGAGAGTAAAACGTCAGCTGCTTTTCGAGATAATCGTTGATGATGATCCTCGCTTTATCAGCATCGATGCCTTGCGGGTTGAGCGTACCGCGTAGCCATATACCGTCAATCAGTGATGCTATCCCGTGAGCAACCAACTCTGCTTGCTCCGCACTTAATAGTGCTTTTAGTTCTCTTCTTAGATGGGACAACAGACGTCGTTCATTCACTCGTTGCAAACGCTTAAGTTGCTCGTCATGCATAGAGTAAGACCAGAAAGCCAGCCACGTTTTAGCGACTTTGTTTTCTGCCTGATAACCAACAAAGTTGCCGTCAATAATGGCGTTGATACGTTGGTGATGAGCATCTGCTGGCAACGCACGAAGCTTCCCAGTGATTGTTGAAGAAAGCTGACGAAGGATCTCGCGCATGGTTTCTTCTAACAACCCATGCTTACCACCGAAGTAGTGATTAATTATCCCCGTTGATACTCCAGCCTCTTTACTGATCAACGAGATGCTCGCAGCATGTAAACCGACTCTGTCAATCACTGACATGGTCGCTTTTACAAGCTGCGGTTTTCTGATTTCAGGCATCCCCACCTTTGGCATTTTGCGTCCTTGTTATTTTTAATTGAACGGTTAGTTAAATATAAAATGCCAAAAAATTAGTTCGAACTCAAACTATTTATTGTTAAAAGTAGTGATAATGAGATTTAAATACACACTATACCAAGACAAACCCAACCCCATTATCTATTCAAAGAACCACCCAAAAACAACAAACAAAACAAGTTAATGCATTTATTTTCAATAGTTTAATTAAGATCCTTAATTAAACTCAACTTAAGCATCAACGCAGAAAATAAAGCAATGTAGAATCCTTATAAAAAATTTACATCGAACACTAATTATTTGTACTGTGTCATTTCTGAATGATAGGTAAGTAATTCCAATTGACTGCCCAGTCCCGTGTATTGCTGATTTGTTACCAACCACAACTACGTAAATTAGAAGATTTAAATGAAAGATGGGAGCACCTGGCAAAATGGACGCATATCCAAGTGCTGCACTTGCAGGAAGCATATTGATAAGAATCAGATAGATAAGTAAGTCGAGTTCTGCCAGAGCCTAAGAGGGACGTGATGAGCACATAAAACTGGCAAAAAAAGAGCCGCGTTGCGCGACTCTTATTGTGCCATGATCAGCTAAACGACAGTGCTTTCACACAGTTTCGTCCACTGGATTTGGCTTCGTACAACAACTTATCTGCTTGGCTACAAAGCACTTCAAATGCAACGTCGACGTCATCCGAAGTGATCACACCAAAACTACAAGTGACATTCACGGCTTGATTGTTCTCCGTTACAAAGCCACGTTGAGAAAGCGCAATACGCAGTCGTTCAGCCAGCGCGGTTGCTTCTTCAAGATCGGTATTAGGAAGAACGATAACGAACTCTTCCCCACCAAGGCGAGCAACAATATCACTCTCACGCACCGACGAATCGAGCACTTTGGCTACGCCAGTTAATACGACGTCACCAAACACATGGCCATAGGTATCGTTGACCTGTTTGAAGTGGTCGACATCCATCATAACCAGCGTGATCGGCCCTGTTTCCGGCTTTTTCGCTACCATTTTTTGCTTATCAAGCTTTCTTTCAACCCAATGATTGAGCGCCAAATAGCCGTATTTAACACGCATGACTTGCTTATTTAGCTTGTGAACCAACTTACCTTTCTTCGTTTCTGGAATTGGCTTTTCAATCAGCTTAGGCTTTTGCTCTGCAGGTTTCGCAAACCATTCTTCCAAGAATCGGCGGTTAAACAGGCCCGTTAACATGTCGGTTTTCGCCAAACGACGCATACGTAAACGCGAACGGTTCACGTACAAAAATACCAACGCCATAAGCAATAAAATACCAATCATTACCAATAACACTTCACCCAACAGGTAGAACGTTCGGCGATTATTCTCCAGCTCTAAACGCTGTAATACATTGTTCCAGTTGAGGTTTTCGTTCTCGTACTCTAATCGCTCTAGCTCAAACAAGGTTTGTTGTCGCTCTAAGTTCTCGACTTCACGCTGATTACTAAATTGAATGAATTTTTCATGATATTGACCGTAGGTTTGATAGGCCAATTCGAAGTTTTGATCTCCGGCGTAAGCCATAGCAGCGACTTTTAACAGCTCCATTTGCTGCTGTTTGATGTAGCGACTCTCGATGATCTCAGGAAGTAAAGGCGTAATCATCGTTAACAAAGCTTGATACTGCTTACGCTCTAGCATGTACTCAGCTTGCAACAACTTAAATGTTGCCAAGTACGCATTCGAGGTTTCACGGTACTGCAAGTTTTCGGCAAGCTTGAGATGACGCAGCATGTTTTTTTCGTTGTTGGTTTCGCGATACAGAGACGCAAGCTCCAAGTTCACCCGAAAGCGAAAACGTCCGTCACCAATAATCTGCGCAAGCTTTAAAGCTGCTTGATAAGATGTGATGGCTTCATCGTATTGGAACTGAGCTTTGTGTAGCTTTGCAATAGTTAGGACGCTAAGCAACTCATTAAACGACATGCGGCGGTCTTTAAAATAACGATACGCCTGCTTCAGCACGACTTCAGAGCGGTCATAGCCTTGAATTTTTACCAATACATCACCGAGCTCTAGTGCTGCTCGTTCGACTAAGCCCTGCGCACCTGATGACTCCGCCGCTTCCATCGAAGACATCAACGCCGCGTACGATTTCTTATAGTCCCCTTGCTCATCGTAGTAACGACCTTTGAGCAACAGAACTTCCGATTCCAATTTCTTGTCACCTTTTTCTCGTGACGTTTCAAGCAAAGCATCCAACGACGAGAGCGCGGTATCGATATCTCGATTGCCCATCATGGCTCGAATTTGGATCAGCTTGAACAGCAAGTGCTCTTGGCTTTGTTCTGGTGTCAAACTCAGTCCTTTATCTACCACTGCTAAGCTCTCTTTATCGCGCCCTAACAACTCAAGAACAGTCGACTTCGCCAGCCAATAACGAATCAACAGATCCTTGGGCTGGTTTTGCAGTAGAGAGTCTTCTTCTAATGATTCGATTTGTGCTAGTGAACTTTGTGGCAGCGCGTAAATTTGGCTCTCAATCCCTTCAAGAGATTGCAGAAACTTATCTTTTGGCTCAGGGCTTTGTGCGTAGACTTTGGTCGTCAAAAACACGAACCAAAACACAAGAGACAACGCTCTGAGCTTATAAAATTGCGACATTATTATTATTCCCTGATGGGTAGTTACTTCAGTGTGGTGGGAAGTTTTGATTATTATTTTGCACGTGAATGACAATGGTCACACCGCGCATGCTTTCCCATGCATTCTGTAGTGAATAATAAATCACCAACTTTCGATGTAGAAACGATTTCGTCCCACAAAAAAGACAAAGAGAATAATTTTCAACCATAAAAGGGATTTTCTCATTTAAGAGACAAATGAATAATTTCAGTTTTGACGCAACAATAGATTTTGTGGTTATTTTGCTCGAAAACATCACAATTTTGGATAAAAGAGATAATTGCGTCGTGTCACTGAGCATGGTGCGTTATGAAAACTAGCGTATAAACGCTGTTGGAAGAGGGCATTACGTGAAACTAAAGTGGCGCTTTAACGCTCACTACAATAATACGGAAGAACCAGCAACACTGTTATCGCTGGTCCTCTTATTAAGATTACATTCGCATTCCACCATCGACTTCTAGTACCCTCCCGGTGACGAACTCGTTGGTTAACACATATTTGATGGTCGATGAAATTTCGTCCGCAAGCCCTAAGCGTCCCACAGGAATCATACTAACCAAGCGATCCATCGCTGCAGGTTTTATTTGATCGGTCATTGCAGTTTTGATGACACCCGGTGCAATCGCTACTGAGCGAATGCCAAAACGCCCTAACTCTTTCGCCCACACCGTCGCCATGGTGGCTACCGCCGCTTTGGATGCGGAGTAGTTGGTTTGACCAATATTCCCGGCACGCGCAACGCTCGATATGTTGATCAGCACGCCTTTACTGTCGGTGTTCAGCATTACCTTGCTTGCTTCGCGACCGCATAGAAAAGTACCCGTTACATTCACATTCAGAACGGACTGAAACTGCTCTAGCGACATCGTATTGATCTGACCATCTTTGACTTTGACAAACATGCCATCACGCATAATGCCTGCGTTGTTGATCACGCCATTGAGCTGTTTAAATTCCGCTTCAATTTGCGTAAAAGCAGCGCACACCTGCTGCTCGTCGGTCACGTTCGTCACATAAAAACGAGCGGTAACACCGAGAGATTCACACTCCGCTTTCGTTTCAGCCAGTTGGTCTGAATTGAGGTCGATAAGCGCAAGATGAACGCCACTTTGCGCCAAAGACAGTGCCATTTGTTTACCCAGTCCCTGCCCTGCCCCCGTGATCGCAATGACCTTATTTGCTAACTCCATAAGCACTCCTTAGGCCTGATTTTGCTTTTGGTAGAACTCAAACAAGCTTGAGAAATCTTTTTGCCCGTTGCCCTGACCGTTGTGAAAATTAAACAGATTACGAGCCAAGCTGCCCATTGGCGTTGATGTTTGACTGGCAACCGCCGCTTCCATCGCAAGACCGAGATCTTTCGCCATTAACTGGCTCATAAAGCCGCCTTGATAACCATTGCTTGCTGGTGTATTTTCCATCACGCCCGGACAAGGGTTATAAAGCTCTAGCACCCAGTTACGGCCTGAGCTTTGCAGCATGATGTCGGACAGCACTTTAGGATCGAGTCCGTTTTCCATGCCTAAATTGAGAGCTTCAGAGGTGCCGCTCATCAAAATGCCCAACATCATGTTGTTACAGATTTTCGCCACCTGACCGGCTCCAGCGTCACCTGCATGGAAAATGTTTTTGCCCATGTGGCTAAGCACCGCTTTGGCTTGAACAAAGTTCTCTTGTGAGCCGCCCACAATGAAAGTCAGCGTACCTGCTGCTGCGCCCGCAACCCCACCAGACACCGGCGCATCCACAAAACTGATGCCACGCAGCTCTGCTTGTTCTCCGACTGTTCGTGCTGTCGCCGGATCGATGGTCGATGAGTCAATCAGCAAAGTGCCCGACTCAACGCTGTCTAAGATCCCGTCTTGACCAAGATAGACGCATTGAACATGTTGGCTAGCTGGTAGCATGGTGACTACCACGCCCGCACCTTGAACTGCCTGCTGAACCGAATCGGCACGTGAAGCGCCAAGTGCGGTAAGTTCCTCTACTGCGTTCGGGTTCAAATCAAACACTTCGACGTTCAAGCCCGCTTTGAGTAGGTTCTTAGCCATAGGCGCACCCATGTTGCCAAGGCCAATAAATGCAATTTTGTCCATGTCGTATTTCTTCCTTGTCTAAAGTGCCTCAGTAGCAACCGACGATGCGGTCAGTGGGTATTCTGTTGAGTCAATTGGTGCGAAGAAGCGTTCCAAAGCTTGTGGCGTTACGTCAGAAACCGTGCGATGTTGCCAAGTCGGTTGATTGGTTTTATCAATAATCAACGCGCGAACCCCTTCTCTAAAATCACCTTCTAAACCACAACGTAGTGTTAGGTTAAATTCCATATCAAAACACGCTTTCAAAGAGAGGTTTTGATACTGCGTTAACTGCTGATAGGTGATATTGAGCGACAACGGACTGCCATAGCTCAATGCTTTTTGCGCATTGACGAACCACTTATCGTCAACGTCAGCACTGCTGATTGCGCGAACAATCGAATCTAAATCGCCAGAACAAAGCTGCTCAATCAAGCCCGCATATGGCATCAACATCCCTTCGCTTGGCTCGTCCACTTGTACCGAACGCAGCGTAGTGGCGATTTTTTCGTTGATGTTCGCTTCACCTTTCCAACTTACCGATGCGAGCAGATCCAACAGTGCTTGTTTGCTTTCTGGCTTTGCAATCCATTGGCTTAATCCCAACGCTTTCATGTCGGTCGCGTTAATTTGGCAAGCCGTCAAACTCAGAAAAAGTGCCAAATGTTTTGGTAACTGATTTAGGAAGTAGGTCGCACCTACGTCTGGGTAGAGGCCGATCTTGATCTCTGGCATCGCAAAGCGTGTGGTGGTTTCTGCAACGCGATGGCTTGCGCCCATAAATAAGCCCACACCGCCGCCCATCAAATAACCATGTCCCCACGCGATGATCGGTTTTGGATAAGTGTGAATAAGATAATCACAGCGATATTCGAGGTCAAAGAAGGTCTCCATCGCTGAAAACGCAGAATCAAAATCTTCTTCTTTGTTTTCTAGAGCACGGTAGATCGCTTGAATATCGCCGCCAGCACAAAACGCTTTGTCACCCTTGGCATGCAAAAAGACCGCAACGATACTGTCGTCCATTTGCCATTCATTAAGCTGTTTGTACAACTGCTCAATCATTACGTAACTCAGCGCGTTAAGGGCGGCTGGATTATCAAGCTCCAACACACCAATGGCAGAACCGTCAGCACATTCTATCTGTGAAACATTTACTGTACCTGTCATTTGGCCTCCGCTAGCTGTTTGTCCATTGTGGCTTACGCTTTTGCAAGAAGGCGTTCACACCCTCAGTCTGATCTTGTGTATTGAACAGCTGTAAGAACAGTTCACGCTCCAGTACGAGTCCGGCCGCGTGAGTTTGGCTGCGTCGCCCTTGAATAAGCGTTTTGCATGCAGACACGGATTTCGGCGATTGACCTGCGACGCGCTGTGCAAGTTCCATAGCCGCTTCCAGTGCTTGGCCTTTTGCAACCACTTCTTCGACTAAACCAATTTTTTCCGCTCGCTCGGCCGTCACACGCTCACCACACAGGATCATGCGCTTCGCCCAACCTTCACCAACCAACGCGGTCAGGTTTTGCGTCCCGCCCGCGCAAGGCAACAAGCCGACCGATGCTTCAGGAAGTGCCATTTGTACTTGTTCTTCTGCGATGCGAATGTCGCACGCCATTGCCACTTCCAAACCGCCACCCATCGCGTAACCATTAATTGCCGCGATGGAAACACCATCGAACGCAGACAGCGCTTCAAAGGCTTCACCAAATGCGAACGCCATATCTGTTGCTTGTGATTTATCGCCGGATGCAAAGTTGTTGAGATCCGCGCCAGCAGAGAAGAACTTTTCCCCTTCGCCCGTCAGTACCAACGCATAAATGGAGCGATCATTACTGAGTTCAATCGCCAACTCTTTTAGCTGATTCAAAGATTCAAGCGTCCAAGTGTTTGCTGGCGGGTTACTAATCGTGAGCTTGGCAATGTGCGCTTCACGCTCTAATTTGATTTGTGCCGTCATAATCTTTCAGTCCTTTGTTGTTCCTTGAGGTAAGGCTCTGTCTCGCTTTCTAAAGCAGCTCTACGCCTTCCGTGAGTAAACGTCTTGAAATGATCAGACGCATGATTTCGTTGGTACCTTCAAGAATTTGGTGAACACGAACGTCTCGGAAATGGCGCTCGACTGGGTATTCTTTGATGTAGCCATAGCCACCGTGAATTTGCAGCGCCTGATCGCAGACTTTAAAGCCCACATCAGTAGCAAAGCGTTTTGCCATGGCACAGTACGCGCTTTTTTCTGCATGTTGAGCATCGAGTTTGGCGGCAGCGAGTCGCACCATTTGACGTGCGGCAACCAGCTCAGTAGCCATATCGGCCAGCTTGAATTGCAGGGCTTGGAATTGCGCTAGTGAACGTCCGAACTGTTTGCGTTCAGTCATGTATTGTTTGGCTTCGTTCAGTGCTTGTTGTGCAGTGCCCACGGAACAAGTAGCAATGTTGATTCGACCCCCATCCAGACCAAGCATGGCGAACTTAAAGCCTTCGCCCTCTTCACCCAACAGATAGTCGGCTGGAATACGGACATTTTCAAAGGTGATCATGCGCGTTGGCTGGCAGTTCCAACCCATTTTCGCTTCTTTCTTACCGTAGCAAATGCCTTCGCAATCAGCAGGAACGACGAATGCAGAAACGCCACCCGCCCCTTCACCGCACGAACGCGCCATCACGACGAGAACATCTGTATCACCCGCGCCAGAGATAAACACTTTTGCGCCATTCAAGACAAACTCGTCACCTTCACGTACCGCACGTGTCGTCAGCGAAGCGGCATCAGAGCCTGCGTTTGGCTCGGTTAAACAGTAGGAAGCAAGCTTTTCACCCGAAATTAAATCCGCGCTAAATTGCTGCGCGACTTCGGTTTTGGCAAAGCTGGTGATCATCCAAGTTGCCATGTTATGGATTGTCATAAACGCTGTAGTCGCGGTACAACCCATAGCCAACTGCTCAAAAATGATCGCTGCATCCAAACGAGATAACCCCAAGCCACCGTGCTCTGGCGGTGTGTAAATGCTCAAAAAGCCAAGCTCACCCGCCTGACGCAGTACATCTTTAGGGAAGTGATGGTTTTCATCCCACTCGGCCGCGTGTGGCGCTAACATTTGGTCTGCAAACTGCTTTGCTACTTCGGCAAACGCGAGTTGATCTTCGTTTAATTCAAAATCCATCTTGAAGTCCTAAGGTCTAATTCGTTGCAATTGAAGCCAAGCCCACTTAAACGGAAGGCTTGGCTGGAGGTATCGCCAATCCAGTAATTAGCTAAGTTGGATAGTCATGTTTGGACCGCTTGGAATGTCATCTTCAAACCAACGCGCAGTGACAGTTTTCGTCTCGGTGTAGAAGCGAACCGCTTGTTTGCCGTAAGCATGAAGATCGCCGTAGAAGCTGCCTTTCCAACCCGTAAATGAGAAGAACGGCAATGGCACCGGAATCGGCACGTTAATACCTACGTTACCCACTTCGATATTGTGCTGATACTTTCTCGCAGCTGCGCCATTCGCTGTGAAAATGGACGTACCATTACCAAAGCGGTTCGCGTTGATCAGCTCAATCGCTTCATCTAAATCATCCACTTCCATGGTGAGTAGCACTGGGCCGAAAATCTCTTCCTGATAAATCGACATGTCTGTGGTCACGTTGGTAAACAGTGTTGGACCGACCCAGTTACCGTTCGGGAAGCCAGGTACTTGGCAATCTGCCCCATCCAGAACACAGTTCGCGCCTGACGCTTTGCCTTCATTAATCAGATTCACCACTCGCTGCTTCGCTTGAGGGCTAATCAGCGGACCATAACCGGCAGTTTCATCGTCCCACGCGCCTGGCTGAACCTGAGCTAACGCCTCTTTAAGCTCTGGAATCCATTCTTTAGTTTCGCCGATAAATACTGCCACCGAAATCGCCATACAGCGTTGGCCTGCAGCACCGACGGACGCGCCAACCAAGTTATTAATCACTTGCTGTTTGTTTGCATCTGGCATGATGACCATGTGGTTCTTCGCACCCGCAAACGACTGCACGCGTTTTAGGTTGTCCGTACCCGTTTTGTAGATGTACTCACCAACTGGCACAGAGCCAACAAAAGAGATCGCACGAACGACTGGATCAGTCAGAATGCGATCGACTTGCCCTTTGGTACCGTGAACAACTTGCAATACGCCTTTTGGTGCGCCAGCTTGTTCAAACAGCTCCGCAAGTTTCATTGCCGTTAGTGGCACTTGCTCTGACGGCTTCAAAATAAAGGTGTTGCCACAAGCTATCGCCATCGGGAACATCCACAATGGGATCATCGCAGGGAAGTTAAACGGTGTGATGCCAGCACAAACGCCGAGCGGTTGAATGTAAGAGTAACCATCAATATTGGTCGCAACGTTTTCCACCGTTTCGCCCATCATTGAGCTACAAATGTTCGCCGCTTGTTCTACCACTTCAATCCCGCGCCAAACATCACCTTTTGCATCCGCTAGGGTTTTGCCTGTCTCACTTGAAAGCAATATCGCCAACTCATCGTGTTGCTCTTTTAGCAGGTGTTGGTAACGCAGCATCAATCTCGCACGCTCCGGCGCTGCAACTTCTTTCCAATGCTTGAATGTTTCTGTTGCGCTGGCGATCGCCGCATTCATTTCCGATTCCGTGGCACAAGGTACTTGCGCAATCACTTCGTTGGTTGCCGGGTTGGTTACATCTAGCCATTGTTTTGAGTCGGAGATGGCAAATTCACCACCGATATACTGCTTTACTTGTTCTGTCATGATGACATCCTTGTATTTTTCAGCGTTTCACTGACTACTGTGAGTAATTGAGTTGAGAATGATTTAGCAGATTTCAATCGCGATAGCGGTAGCTTCGCCGCCACCAATACAAAGCGATGCAACGCCACGTTTACCGCCTGTTTGTTTAAGAGCGTGAATCAAAGTCACGAGGATTCGGTTACCACTTGCACCAATGGGGTGGCCTAAAGCACATGCACCGCCGCGAGAGTTCACTTTGCTCGCGTCCAATTCAAGCGCTTTCACTGCGTATTGAGTGACAACAGCAAAGGCTTCATTGATTTCCCAAAGGTCCACGTCTGATTTGTCCCAGCCCGTTTTTTCCAACAGCGTTTCAATCGCGAATACGGGTGCGATGGTGAACTCATCCGGCTGTCTTGCATGCGTGCTGTACGCGACAATTTTGGCTAGAGGTTGAAGGTTTTCCTGACGGCCAAATTCACTATCAACCAATACCATTGCTGATGCACCATCAGAAATAGAACTTGAGTTGGCTGCCGTTACGCCGCCATCTTTAGCAAACGCAGGGCGTAAGGTAGGAATTTTAGTGACGTCGAGTTTACTCGGTTGCTCATCGTCTACAACCAAGGTGTCACCACGTCGACTTTTTACGTTAACAGGCACGATCTCTTCTTTGAACAAACCTTGCTCAATCGCTTGCTGCGCACGAGTCACCGATTGTTGTGCCCATGCATCCATACTTTCACGGCTGAATTGGTACTTTTGAGCGGTTTGTTCGGCAAAGACACCCATCAATTCGCCTTGGTAGGCATCCTGCAAACCGTCATAAAACATGTGATCAAGCACTTGCTCGTGACCTAAACGGAAACCATCACGCGCTTTCTTTAATAGATAAGGAGAAGACGACATGTTTTCCATACCACCAGCGATAACCGCATGCGCATTACCAGATTGAATAAGATCATGCGCCAGCATCACGGTTTTCATACCCGAGCCACAGACTTTGTTCAGTGTCGTACAACCAATCGATTGTGGCATTTCTGCTTTAAGACTTGCTTGTCTTGCTGGCGCTTGCCCCACGCCGGCGGGTAAAACGCATCCCATCAACACTTCGTCTATTTTTTGCACATCGAGTTGGCTTTCGGCTAGTGCCCCTTGGATGGCTTTCGCACCGAGTTCCGTGACATCTGATGAAGCTAATGCACCTTGAAAAGAGCCGATAGGCGTTCGCTTAGCGGCAACAATCCATGTTTCATTTTTCATTCCATTAACCTTTTGTTGACGTTTACGTCATAACTATACTAACATTTACGTTAACGTCAAGTTTGAGGTTATTGTTTGTTCGAGTGATTCTTTTATTTCGAGTAAATGCGAGTGATATCAAGGCTCAAGAGTGGATGTTGTTTGTTTACTTTAACGTTAACGAATTGTATATTCGTATGAATGTTATACGAAAGTCGTAAGGTTAAGGAATGAACACATTTAAGATCAGTGAGCTCGCGAAAGAGTTCGACATTACTACCCGAAGTATTCGCTTCTACGAAGATTTAGGTCTCCTAACTCCAGAACGTAAAGGCAACACTCGAATCTACAATGGTCGCGATCGAATTCGACTAAAACTGATTTTGCGAGGTAAGCGATTGGGCTTTTCTCTTGCAGATATCAAAGAGTTATTTGAACTCTACGATACCGATCAAAGTACTGAGCAGTTGAACTATATGATTCGGTTGATCGAAGAGAAGAAGGCAGCATTGCAACAGCAAGCAAACGACATTCAAGCGGTAATGATGGAGTTAAACGCGGCACAGTTGCGATGCCAAAACACACTGAGATCCATGAAAGGCGAAAAAGTCACCTAACACCTCAACTCTGGGATGTAGGTGACGTAAAGGCAAGGACACGCAATGAAATCTACCTACTCTTCCCTGAACTTTGTTTATGACGAAAATACCGATTTGCTTCGCGAGCAAATCAATAGTTTTGCTGCAAGAGAAATTGCGCCGCTAGCGCAATCTATCGACCAAACTAACGACTTTCCAAACCATCTTTGGTCCAAACTGGGTGATATGGGTCTTTTAGGTGTGACCACCAGCGAAGAGTTTGGTGGTGCAGGCATGGGCTATCTCGCCCACGTTATTGCCTTGGAAGAAATCAGCCGAGCTTCCGCCTCGGTAGCATTAAGTTACGGCGCTCACTCCAATCTTTGTGTCAATCAAATCCACCGCAACGGCACACAAGCGCAAAAAGAGAAATACCTACCTAAACTCATCTCCGGTGAACATATTGGTGCTCTAGCAATGAGCGAGCCCGGCGCTGGCTCTGATGTGGTCTCTATGCAGCTTAAAGCGGAACGTAAAGGCGATATTTTCCTGCTAAACGGCAACAAAATGTGGATCACCAACGGCCCTGATGCACACACCTATGTTGTCTACGCCAAAACCGACCCAAGCCAACATTCCAAAGGCATCACGGCGTTTATTGTGGAACGCGGCTTTCCTGGATTCACTCAAGCACAAAAACTCGACAAGTTGGGTATGCGCGGCTCGAATACGTGTGAGTTGGTCTTCCAAAACTGCGAAGTCCCTGCGGAAAATATTCTCGGCGAAGAAAACCAAGGTGTGAAAGTGTTGATGAGCGGTTTGGACTACGAGCGAGTGGTGCTTGCCGGTGGCCCGCTTGGCATTATGCAAGCATGTATGGACATCGTTGTGCCTTATATCCATGACCGCAAACAATTTGGCAAATCCATCGGTGAATTCCAGCTTGTGCAAGCGAAAATCGCGGATATGTACACACAAATGAATGCTGCTAAAGCCTACGTATATGCTGTGGCAGCCGCTTGTGATCGCGGTGAAACCACACGTAAAGACTCTGCTGGTGCGATCCTCTACAGCGCTGAGCTGGCAACCAAGATGGCGTTGGATGCCATTCAGCTACTTGGTGGTAACGGCTACATCAATGAGTTTGATACTGGTCGTTTGCTGCGAGATGCCAAGCTGTATGAAATCGGTGCGGGCACCTCAGAAATTCGACGCATGCTTATTGGTCGCGAATTGTTTAACGAAAGCGCCTAGTTAATCCACTCAGGCGTTCTGACTCTAAATAAATTCCTTATTCAACCTAAATCTTATTCAACATAGATAAAGACGGGTGGTGTCACCCGTCTACCGAATGGAGATCGGCTATTTATGGCTTGTTTGACGACCAATATTAATACCCATTCAGAGCAGTATCATGAAAACTACCGCTCTATGGCATCGCTTGTAGATCAACTCTATACCGTGACTGCGCAAATCGAAGATGGCGGCGGTGAGAAAGCTAGAGAACATCAGCAGAAGAAAGGCAAACTTCCGGTACGTGAGCGCATTCTTGCCCTACTCGACCCCGGTTCATCCTTCTTAGAAATTGGTCAGTTTGCTGGCTGGGATGTGTATCCAGATTACGTTCCATGTGCGGGCGTAGTAGCGGGGGTTGGTGTGATTGACGGCACCGAATGCATGATCGTCGCCAACGACGTGACGGTAAAAGGCGGCAGTTACTACCCACTTACAGTGAAAAAACACTTACGCGCGCAGGAAATTGCAGAAAAATGCCAACTGCCGTGTGTTTACTTAGTCGACTCTGGCGGCGCTAACCTCCCCCGCCAAGATGAGGTCTTCCCAGATAAAGAACACTTCGGTCGTATTTTCTATAATCAAGCCCGAATGTCGGCCAAGGGGATCCCGCAAATTGCTGTGGTCATGGGGCTATGTACCGCTGGCGGCGCGTACGTTCCTGCCATGTGTGACGTCTCCATCATAGTAAAAGAGCAAGGTACGATCTTCTTAGCAGGTCCTCCTCTTGTAAAAGCAGCAACAGGTGAAGAAGTCAGCGCGGAAGATCTTGGCGGCGCAGACGTTCACTGCCGTACATCTGGTGTGGCGGACTATTACGCAGAAAACGACCACCATGCATTAGAGCTGGCAAGACAAGCGGTTTCACAAATCAACCACTTGAAACCCGTCCAACTCAAGCAAAAAACGCCACAGGAACCACGCTTTCCTGCGCGAGAGCTGTACGGCATCGTCGGAACCGATCTTAAAAAGCCGTTTGATGTAAAAGAAGTGATTGCCCGAATTGTTGATGATTCGCAGTTCGATGAATTTAAAGCGCTATTTGGTGAAACTTTAGTCTGTGGCTTTGCCCATATTCACGGTATGCCGATTGGCATTGTCGCTAACAACGGCATTCTATTTTCAGAATCCGCACAAAAAGGCGCGCATTTTATTGAGCTGTGTGCACAACGCAAAATTCCTCTGCTTTTCTTGCAGAACATAACGGGCTTTATGGTCGGCCAAAAATATGAAGCAGAAGGCATCGCCAAACATGGCGCGAAAATGGTAACCGCTGTGGCGTGTGCAGACGTACCGAAGTTTACCGTAGTGATTGGTGGCTCGTATGGCGCAGGTAACTACGGTATGTGTGGCCGCGCCTATGATCCAACCATGATGTGGATGTGGCCAAACGCGCGCATCTCCGTCATGGGTGGAGAGCAAGCGGCTGGCGTGATGGCGCAAGTGACCCGCGATATCAAAACTCGCAAAGGTGAAAGCTGGAGCGTAGAGGAAGAAGAAGCGTTCAAACGTCCAATTGCGGAGCAATATCAAGTCCAAAGCCACGCTTATTACGCCAGTGCCCGCCTGTGGGACGACGGGATTATTGAACCGGCGAAAACACGCGATGTTGTCGGCATTGCTCTGTCTGCGGCGCTCAATGCACCAATACCAGACAGTAAATTTGGCATCTTCCGCATGTAGTCGGATGCAAGGTAAACCTTAATTCCTCGCGAATACCGATGTTTATACAAGTATTGGTTAGCGAGCAATGGAATCTCAGACTGAAATGTCAGACATAGGAAGTCACATGACCGGACTACTGCTTGAAAAAGACAGCAATGGCGTTGCCTGGTTGAGCCTGAATCGACCAGAGAAACACAACGCGTTTAATGATGAATTAATTGCTTCTCTTATCGAAACTTTGGAACAACTAGAGCGAGACGACTCTCTACGCGCGTTAGTACTAAAGGCGCAAGGGAAACACTTTTCTGCGGGTGCTGATCTTGGCTGGATGCAGTCAATGGCCACCAAAACCGAGAGTGAAAACCTTCAAGATGCACAGCAATTGGCGATGCTCCTGCATAAACTGGATACCTTTAGCAAACCAACCATTGCCATGGTGCATGGCGCGGCATTTGGTGGTGCACTCGGGCTTATCTGCTGCTGCGATATCGCTATCGGTACACCTGAAAGCCGCTTCTGTTTGAGTGAAGTGAAGCTCGGCTTATTGCCCGCCACTATCGGCCCCTACGTAATCCGAGCGATTGGACAACGACAAAGCCGACGTTACTTTTTAACCGCCGAACTGATTGATGCCGAAACCGCGCTATCGATGAATATTCTTCATCAGATCGACTCTCAACCACGTGAAGCCGTCAATCGCACCATTGACCACCTGCTCAACAACGGTCCACAAGCCATGCAGGCAGCAAAAACGCTCTGCTTACGTTGTGACAACCAACCTATCGATCACTCATTAATTGAATACACCAGCCAAGCCATTGCAACCGCCCGCGTGTCCAGCGAAGGACAAGAAGGACTGAGTGCATTTTTTGAAAAGCGCGCCGCCAATTGGAGGAATCATGTTTAAAAGAATACTGATCGCAAACCGCGGTGAAATTGCCTGCCGAATCATTAAAACCGCAAAAAGCATGGCTATAGAGACGGTTGCCGTCTATTCCGAAGCGGATCGCAGCAGCTTACATGTTAAACAAGCGGATTTCGCCGAGTTTATCGGCCCTGCTCCGGCGAGTGAGTCGTATCTTGATATCGATGCGATTATCGGCGCAGCGAAAAAATGGCAAGCCGATGCAATCCACCCTGGGTATGGTTTTCTCTCTGAGAACCCAAAACTGGCTAAAGCGTGCAGTGAAAATGGCATCGTCTTTATTGGTCCCTCTACCAGCGCAATCGAGGCTATGGGGTCGAAGTCTCAAGCCAAAGCAATCATGTCAGAGGCGAACGTACCATTGGTTCCGGGCTATCACGGCACAGACAACAGCATTGAGCACTTATCGGCTGAAGCGGAAAAAATCGGTTATCCGGTCATGCTGAAAGCAACCCAAGGTGGCGGCGGTAAAGGCATGCGAGTGGTCAATAGCGCAGCCGAACTACCGTTAGCCATTGACGGTGCGCAGCGTGAAGCACTTTCAAGCTTTGGCGATAAGCAGCTTCTTGTCGAAAAATGCATATTGCAACCGCGCCACGTTGAAATTCAGGTCTTTGCTGACCAACATGGCAACTGTGTCTATCTTTCTGATCGTGACTGTTCCATTCAGCGTCGTCACCAAAAAGTAGTCGAAGAAGCACCTGCACCCGGTCTTAGTGATGAACTGCGAAAACAAATGGGTGAAGCCGCGGTTCAGGCCGCGCAAGCGATCGACTACGTTGGCGCTGGTACGGTTGAATTCTTGCTCGATAGCCGAGGTCAATTCTACTTCATGGAGATGAATACCCGTCTGCAAGTTGAACACCCTGTCACTGAATTGATCACCGGTGTTGATTTGGTTGAATGGCAATTCAAAGTTGCGGCTGGTGAGCATTTACCGATCTCGCAATCTGAAATCACCCATAACGGACACTCAATCGAGCTGCGAATTTACGCCGAAGATGCCGACAACGACTTTATGCCGTCGACTGGATGCATTGATTATTTACAAGAACCCATCTCGGACAACAATGTGCGCCTAGCTTATGTGCGCGTTGATAGTGGTGTTACCCAAGGCGATACAATTAGCGAATACTACGATCCGATGATCAGCAAACTCATCGTCTGGGGTCAAACTCGTGACATCGCCCTCAAACAGCTTAAGCAGGCGTTAACTCAATATCACGTGCGTGGAGTAACGACAAACATCGGTTATCTGCATAGCCTTGTTTCGCAGCCAGCCTTTGCCAACATTGAGCTCGATACTGGTTTCCTTGTCACACACCAGCAAGGCATATGTGAGCAGCAAAACGTGTCGGATTCTATTTGGCTAACGTTGGCGGCGGTTGCTCGCTGGAATGATCTCATTTCAAAATCAGACAGCTCAACGTTACCCGCTCCAACCACACAAGGTTTTAGGCTGTCGGTTGACAACGTTTATCGATTTAACTTCACGGATGCCAATGCCAACCATCAAGTACGCTTGCAACAATCATCGCAAGAAACAGGGGCTCTGCACCTTAATCACATAACTGTCCGATGCGGTGAGGAGCTGCATCAGGTAACCCTGCTGGAAAAAGATAACCAGTTCATCGTTAATATTGATGACGTGCGCTACGCCTTTAATGCACTCAACAACGAGCAAAAAACAACGCTGTTTTACCTCGGTCAGCAACGCACATTTGCTCATCAACCAAACTTTGAGTCAGTTAAGAACAAAGACGATGAGCTTAGCCCGACCGCGCCACTGAACGGCGTGATCTCGGCGGTCATGGTGAATAAAGGAGACAAAGTAGCGGCTGGCGATCCGCTGTTAGTACTCGAAGCGATGAAGATGGAATACACCATTACCGCTCCGGTAGCAGCGACCGTTGATGAAGTGTTTTATCAACATGGAGGCCAAGTACAGCACGGTTCCATCCTGCTGCATTTGATTTCTGCACGCGATAATGTCTGTGAAAATAAGGAGCGCGATTATGCTACCAGCGAAGGTTAATATCGTCGAAGTCGGCGCGCGTGATGGCTTGCAGAATGAAACGGCAGTGACGCTGATTGATAAAATCCGTTTGATCAATCAGCTAAGCACTAGTGGCTTAAAGCACATTGAAGCGGGCTCTTTCGTCTCGCCGAAATGGGTACCTCAAATGGCCGATTCCGATCAGGTGTTTGCTGGTATCACGCAAAAGCCAAACGTGGTTTATAGCGCGCTCACACCAAATCTCGCAGGGTTAGAACGTGCGCTGGAAAGCGGTGTAAAGCAAATTGCGGTATTTGGCTCCGCTTCAGAAGCGTTCAGCCAGAAAAACATCAACTGCAGTATTGCCGAAAGCCTCTCTCGCTTTGAGCCGGTGATCGAACTCGCAAAGCACCATAACATACCTGTGCGCGGGTACTTGTCTTGCACCATGGTGTGTCCATATGAGGGGGACATCATGCCAGAGCAAACTACCAAGGTCGCAAATACGCTGTTTGATATGGGGTGTTATGAGATTTCTCTGGGCGATACAGTTGGGAAAGCGACGCCTAATCGAGTTATCGCTATGCTGGATTCGCTGTTAACGCAACTGCCAAAAGACGCGCTCGCGGTACATTTTCATGACACTTATGGACAAGCGTTAGCCAATATCTACCAAGCCTTACTGATGGGGATCAATACCATTGATAGTGCTGTTGCAGGCTTGGGCGGCTGCCCTTACGCGAAAGGAGCCAGTGGCAATGTTGCAACGGAAGATGTGCTTTATCTGTGTGAACAGCTTGGCATTGAAACGGGGATTGATCTCAACATTATCAATGAAGCGGGTTGGCAAATTTGCCGTGCGTTAGGTAAACGTCCGTCTTCCAAAGTAGCACTCGCTCTGGGTGATCCGCACAGCTTGTAAAAGACTCCATCCGCGATAAGCAACCAATAAATACAAACGGGCATGCGTAACAACATGCCCGTTTTATTAGGGCCAAATACGATTCACAAAAGCACTAACCAGAGGCGTGCTTTTCAGCTATTTGAGTATGCCGTCCCCACTTCGCAATCATATCGAGTAAATCGCTTTTCTGAACTGGCTTCGTCAGGTAATCATTCATCCCTAATGCAATACTTTTTTGCTGCTCTTCTTGCATCGCGTGAGCAGAAAACGCCACGATTGGACACCAAGGAAACTCACCGTTTTCCTGCAACTCACGAATGTCTTTTGTCACACCAAAACCATCTTTGTTTGGCATAGAAATATCGGTAATCACCAAATCAGGGGAAAGCTGCTTGTAGAGTTCAACGGCCTCGACACCATCTTCCGCCAACGTCAGTTTCACACCGGTGTCTTGCAACATTTTTTCAATCAAGATTCGGTTGATATGGCTGTCTTCTGCAACCAAAAGGTGCAAATTAGAAAAATCTGGATTGTCTTGTGAGGAAAGCGCTCGACGCTTTTGTATTTTGCTAGAAAGCAGAGTTTGCAGTTTATGCTGTGTGACAGGTTGCGGCAGTAAACGATCCCGTTCGCACGACCATGCCAGCCCTTCCTCCATCACACAAGGGGCGAGAAACAGTACCCGTTTGGCGGCTGATTCTGTCGCATCAAGCTCATAGAGCGCATCTCTATCCTGAGCATTGTTCACGCTCGCGATGATGCGGTCAAAATCATCCAAATCTCTGCCCAAAGACTGCGCCGCAGCCCAATCGTTGCAATGAGTCACCTCGATGCCAATCTCCTTAGCTAAGCGCATCAAATGTTCCACGCGCGGTAGATAATCATCAATCAACAATAGTCGATTTGCATTCAGTTCTACCGGTTCAGAATGAGGCTGACTTCGTTTAGGCAACTGCAAACTAAAGCTAAAACACGATCCTTTGCCAAAATCCGAGTGCACACAAAGCTCACCGTTGTACATGCTGATCAAACGTTTTGAGATTGCCAACCCTAAGCCCGTTCCTTCATGTCGCCTTGTCGCGGAGGTATCGACCTGCTCAAATTTATCCATAATATGAGTTAGCCTGTCTTCAGGAATTCCAATACCTGTATCAGTCACTGAAAAATCAAAACCGAGCTCACTTTCTCTTACTTTCAGCAGCACATGACCTTCATCCGTGAATTTCACTGCATTGCCGATCAAGTTAAGTAAGATTTGATTAATCCGACCTTTATCACCGACCACGACCGTATTCATGGCTAATGGCATATCAACCAATAACTTAAGGTTCTTTTTATCCGCTTGATACGCACACAATGCCGTGCAACTCTCTACTAACGAGCGCAAATCAAACTCCTCTTCAACAAGCGTCAACTTGCCTGCTTCGACTTTGCTGTAATCGAGGATGTCGTTAATGATGGTCACAAGGTTATTGGCAGATTTGTGCAGCAGGAGCAATAACTCCCTTGGCTCTCGGCGGTTTTCGTTCTCAAGCAATATCTCGCTGATCCCCATGATCGCGTTCATTGGAGTGCGAATCTCATGGCTCATGTTTGCCAGAAATTCCGACTTGGCTTGCGTGGCTTTTTTCGATTTATCCAATGCAGACGACAAACGCTTCTCCATCTCGCGTCTATCGGTGATGTCACGTTCTACCGCGATAAAACGCAGTAGCTCGCCATTTTCATCAAACACCGGAGACAGCTCCAACTCGACCCAATATGGGCGCTGCGACTTGGTGTAATTGAGTATCTCAACCCTAACCGGGGAATGGCTGCGAACACTTTGCGAGAGCAGCGCGACGGTGTTTGCGTCGGTGTCTTCACCTTGCAGCAGTTCGCCCGGTGATTTGCCAACCACTTCCTCTAACGAATATTCGGTTAACTGCTCAAACGCAGAGTTTACCCAAGCAATCGTGCCGTCAGGATGCGTAATGATGATGGTATCGCGAGCGTGTTCCGCCACCTCGGCAAGCTGCGATATTTTGGCGGATAACTGCTGCTGGGTTTGATGTTCTTGCTGAAGTTTGTTTTGCGCTTGCGCTAAAGAGCGCGACATTTGGTTAAACGCCTCTCCAACGCGCGTGACTTCGTCATTGCCTGAAATAGAAATTTGCGAACCCGGCCCTTGCTGTGAAACCTTAATTACCCCAGTGCGGAGAAGATCCAGACGCTTCATTAAGTAGCTGCCTAGCGCAAATGAAAACAACGCCACCAGCGACATTTCGACAAAGGCAATCACCAAACTCGCATGAGTCGCAAACGAAAGCATTTGATGAACATGCTCGACGTGAACACCCATTTCTACCACGCCAAAAGTCTGATCGCCTAAAGTGATTGCTTTCGCCACGTCATAAACACCGTCGCTTGCATCGAAAGGACGAACATTGGTGTCAACGCCTGTGTAATCACCTTGAAGCGTAAGTTCGATGCCATCTTGATTGACGATACGGATGTAAGCCAACTTGTGTTCACTTACGACAGAGCGTGCAAAGCTGTCTAAGTACGCCAGATCTGTCGCGATTACCGCGTCTCTCGAAGCTTGAGCAAACACACTCACCAAATTCTGGCTACCAACTTCGAGACTGGTCTCGTTCGAGCTTTTAAACCAGTTGAGGCCGCTGATGATAAGTACACCGAGCGCGAGTGCTTCGATGAGTGCAATGCCGATTATCGTTTTTGAACGCAGCGTCATAAAGCGCCCACTTATCTCGAAATGCCCAATTGGACGACGTCTTGCCAATCTTGGTCTTGCGCCAATTGCAATCCATCAATATTGAGTAAAGCGAAGCTCACCTGTGCTTTGGGATCCTCATTGAGTTGTGAGATCGCCGCTCGCAATGCCAAAGCCATCTCTTCATCTACCTCATTCGCGACTGCAATGGCATGAGGGGTATAACCTGCGGTTGTATAAATCACGCTCAGTTGCTCTTTGGTTTCACTCGGCAAGCTCTCAAAGGTACGCTTCACGCCACCGCCAGCGACATACAAGCCTTTCAGAACACCTAAATAGACCGAATCGTGCGAGCCCACATATTTGGACGTAAATTTGATGCCTTGCTGTTCTAGTTCAGATTGCGTGATGATGGAAGCCGCAAACGCGCGCGGAGCCGGAAAAGCAATCGTCTCTTCTTGCAGATCATCAAGAGTAACTGACTGCCCTTTTCTCGCCACAATAATCCCTGTAATACGCTTGTTCTTCGCTCTTGCTAACGCCGTATAACCCGGAGTTTGATTCACCAGCGTAAAGTGATAAGGATTCATGTACGCGATGTCATATTCTCCAGCCAATAAACGGGCTTCAAAAGTAGGAATATCACGCGCAGTAGCAAATTTGATTTCAACTCCGGCAAGCTCGCCCCAACGTTGCAGTAATGGTTGCCATTGTTGAACTAATTTGGTGGCCGATTGTTGTGGCACCACACCAAAAACAAGAGAGGGTTGAGCGAAGATGGAAGGCGACAATATGCATAACGTCATAAGCAACGTAAAAATTCGCCTTTTAAACAGCCAAGTCAGCTTCCGCAATTGAGAATTCAACAAAATCACCTCCTTGTGTTTGTCTTCCGTTAAAGATAGATAGCTATTTGAAAGATTGCGAATTAACGCGTTAAATTGCCTCATGTCTCGGATAGGATTTATACTCAAACGAACACCTAAAAATAGGAGCAGTACATGCTTATTACATTTCGTTGTCGTAGCTACGCAAATGTCACGATGTTTGGCGACATTGCATTAGAGATGATCAAAATGATGGGTCACAGCGGCACAGTGCCGGGCTCAATTTCCGCTCAAGATGTTCCTGACGTGCTATCAAAGTTAACTTCTGCTCTATCTGCGAAAAATGCGGCTGAGGAAAACCTCCCTACTGATGTAGATGTAGAGGAAGAACAAGTAGAGCCTGCGGTAAGCTTAGGGCGCAGAGCGTTTCCACTGATTGAGTTGCTAAAATCAGCAATCAAAGAAGAATGCGAAGTCATGTGGGACAACCAATAACACCTTCAAACTGGTTTCTAGCGAGGTGAATCCATATTGTGACCGCCTCGCTATCACTACTCGAAGCCAAGATAAGGGCACCAACACCGCTTATCGCCCTATCCGTTTCTCTCCCTAGACAACTTGATTTCCCCATCAATGTGCACATCTCGTTGTGGAAACGCGATTTCAATACCGTGCTTTTCGAAAGCTTCATAGATTTCAAAACGTATGGCACTTGCGACCGATCGAATCCCGCCCTCAACCGTTGAGTTAATCCAAAAATAAGATTCGAAGATCAAAGCATTATCGCCAAAGTCTTGAAAAAACACGTCTGGAGCTGGTGAACTCAGAACTTGCGCTTGCTGCGAAGTCACTTCCGCCATTAAGGCAGCAACCTGTTTGACATCGCTCCCATACGCGACGCCGACGACAACCGAGCCACGAACTAATCTGTCGCATAACGTCCAGTTGATCACCACGTTCTCAATCAATTGACTGTTGGGAATGAGCATGTGAACGCCATCGGTTCGCCTGATTCGAGTTGAACGTGTATTTATTTGCTCGACAATGCCTTTGGCGCCCTCAACCTCTAAAAAGTCCCCAATTCGGATTGGCTTTTCACCAATCAAAATCCAGCCACTTATGAAGTTGTTAATGATGTTTTGTGCACCAAAACCGAAGCCGATAGCGATGGCACCAGACAGAAAGGCGAACGCGGTAATTGGCACATTGATCATCGAAAGTGTGGTCATAAAAATAATGGCGAGAGCGATGACAAATAATATCCGTTTAACCAAATGAATGACGTTTGGATCTTTCCCGGATGAAGACATTCTTGACGTAACGGTTTTGATTAAAATTTTGGACAACCATAAAGCGACAATCACCCATGTCGGCACCATCAATATCGCCCACAACGTGATAGGTTGTTCGTTAAAGGTAAACAGCGTTGTTTCTAAAAATGAAATGACCCGTTCGAACATAAAGTGCTCACTCTTGATTCATCGTTGCCAGCAAGCCAGAGCGCATAAGTCTTATATTTTTAGCCCAATCGATAGCGCAAGTGGCTCAATTAAGTTCTTTTTATTAACTATATTGTAATCTACGCAAAACGCTTCGAGTGGTTTCCCGCTTTGGCTTCAACACGATTAAGCCATTTAAGGAGTACGTCTTTGTGTACTAAACGAGCCAATCAACCGACTGAATACGCAAGGCAAATCAGTGATAACTTTCTGATTTTTAAGCATCAAATTTTCACTTCGAATCACCCTCATTTATCATTATGCACCTTATTGCAAGTAATATTGATGGAATGATTGTTATGTCAGAACTGACTCGGATGCGCTCTGGAGAAACCTATAATTGCCTGGATGAAGAACTAAAGCTAATGCGCGCCAAAACCGCGCAGCTTGTCTTCCAATTTAACCACGAGCCAAACCCAGATATCCGTAGACAACTATTGGCGGAAATGGGCGTCCAATTAGAAAACAGCGTCTGTATAGAGCCACCGCTTCAACTTACCTACGGTTGCCACTTGTCCATCGGGGAAAACACCTACATCAACTGGGACGCCATTATTCTGGACAATGGGCAGGTTGAGATTGGCGCGAACGTCATGATTGGGCCTAGAGTGCAAATTTACACAGCCGCTCATTCACTCGATACACAAAGACGCTTAGCCGGAGATGAGATCGCCAAACCGGTAAAAATCGGTAATAACGTTTGGATTGGTGGGGGCGCAATCATACTGCCAGGCGTGACTATTGGCGATGAGGCCGTCGTCGGCGCTGGCTCTGTCATAACCAAAGACGTTGCGCCGGGCGATCGAGTTGCTGGAAATCCGGCGCGCTCCATTAAACCAAAAACTGAAGAAAGTCGCTATTTCGCCAAATGACAGCGAATAATGTTGGCAAGCAAATTGAGAGCATGGACGTATTTGTCATTAAGCTCAAAAGAAGCGTTAAGACGAATACAGTGATCGTATTGTTCTGTCAGGCTGAACATCTTTCCCGGTGCGATGCTGATATTATCTTTTAGCGCTTCTCGATATATCTGCAAGGCGTCGATATGCTTGGGAAGCTCTAACCAAATAAAGTACCCGCCGCTTTGGCTTAACACTTTGACTTCTTCAGGTAACAGCTCACTAAGCAGATCCGTCATCTTACTTTTACGTTCAAACAGCTTTTTCCGTAACTGCTTCAAATGCGATTCGTAATTGCGGCTTGTTAAATAGTGCACCAATGTCATTTGCACTGGTGCGCTCGTCGCTAATGTACTCATTAGCTGTAACTTTTGTACCTCTAGCGCCCGCTTTCCCGCCGCAACCCAACCAATACGTAGCCCTGCGATTAACGATTTTGAAAACGAGGAGCACAACATGGTATTGCCCGTGTCATCAAACATTCTTAGTGGGTAGACCGAGTCATTCCCTGCATGCAGTTCGCTGTACACATCATCTTCAATCACTGGCACGTTATATCGCTGTGTCAGCTCAATCAGCTTTTGTTTTTTCTCGTTGGAGAGCGTAAAACCCAGAGGATTTTGGAAGTTCGACATCAGCCAACATGCTTTCACATCGTGTGTTTGCAGCGCTCGTTCCAATGAGTCTAGGTCAATGCCCGTGACTGGGTCTGTTCTTACTGAGAGCGCTTTCAAACCTAACCGCTCTAAGGATTGCAAAGCGCCATAGAATGCAGGCGACTCCACAACTACCCAATCTCCCGGTCTTGTACAGGCTTGCAAACTGAGCGTTAACGCCTCCAGCGCGCCTGCCGTAATGACAATTTCATCGGGTGAAATTTCAATGCCTTTCGCAGCATAACGCTTCGCGATGATGGTGCGTAATTGTTCGTTTCCCGGAGGTAAGTTATCAAAGGTGGTGGAAATCGGCATATTGCGAGCGGCTGCGCTCATCGCCCGATTCACGTGATAGCGTGGGTACAAACTTGGATCTGGATAGGCAAAGCCAAAATTGATCATGGATGGATTTTTACTCGCCTGCAGCACATCAAAGATAAACTCATTGATGTCTACCTGCTCTGTCCACGAAACCGCGGCTGGCGCTTGGGGTTCATTTGAACTCTTAATATTGGGAGCGACTCGATAACCAGAGCGCGGCAGTGAGGTGACCCAACCTTGAGATTCCAGAATTTGATAAGCGTGCAATACCGTCATCAAACTTAAACCCGAGTGTTCAGATTGGCGACGCAGAGAAGGCAGCTTGTCACCCGGATGCCATATCCCCGATTTTATCTGCATTTTAAGCTGTTCCACTAACTCTTGATACTTCGCCAAACGCAAATCCCCTTCCCTAAAGCCGAATTCAAAATAATAACACTTCAATATTTAATCTGTTATAGGTTTATAGTCACTGTCTGTACCTACTTCCCTCATTCCGCTCCTTTTAAAATAGCTCTCTCATAAAACTTAAAAGATCAAAGGAAGTTTAATGTTTGGCCTCGACGCATTTATGCTTGCACGGATACAGTTCGCCTTTACGGTATCCTTTCATATTATTTTCCCCGCTATCACCATAGGTTTGGCCACCTATCTCGCCGTGCTGGAAGGCTTATGGCTAAAAACACGTAATCCCGATTACCAAAAGCTCTATCACTTCTGGTCGAAAATTTTTGCAGTTAACTTTGGGATGGGTGTTGTATCTGGTCTTGTCATGGCCTATCAATTCGGCACCAACTGGAGTGGTTTCTCCGACTTCGCTGGTTCTATCACTGGCCCATTACTGACTTATGAAGTGTTAACGGCTTTCTTTCTCGAAGCTGGATTTCTTGGCGTGATGCTGTTTGGTTGGCGTCGCGTCGGCGAAAAGCTGCACTTTTTTGCAACCTCGATGGTGGCGTTAGGCACGATCATTTCGACGTTCTGGATTCTCGCCTCCAACAGTTGGATGCAAACGCCACAAGGCTATGAAATTGTCGACGGACGTGTGGTGCCAACCGACTGGTTTGCTATCGTTTTCAATCCTTCATTTCCTTATCGTTTGGCGCACATGAGCGTCGCAGCTTTTGTCAGTTCAGCACTCTTTGTAGGCGCGTCAGCCGCTTGGCATTTATTGAGAGGCAATCAATCGACTGCGGTAAAAACCATGTTTTCGATGTCGCTCGGGATCTTAGTGTTCCTTGCGCCACTCCAAGCCGTGATTGGCGATATGCACGGGCTAAACACCTTGGAATACCAGCCCGCCAAAATTGCCGCCATCGAAGGACATTGGGATAACAGCGATGGCAAACCAACCCCATTGATATTGTTCGGCATCCCAAACATGGAACAAGAACGCACAGACTATGCCTTAGAAATTCCTGTTCTAGGAAGTTTGATCCTACGCCACAGTTTAACTGAGCCAATCCCGGCGCTGAAAGACTTCCCGAAAGAGGAACGACCGAACTCACCTATCGTCTTTTGGTCATTTCGAATCATGGTCGGACTAGGACTTCTGATGATTTTTCAAAGCTTCTACAGCATGTGGTTACGAAAAAAGAACACGCTTTATACCTCGCGTTGGTTCCTCAAGTTTTCATTATTTATGGGGCCATCTGGTCTTATCGCGATACTCGCTGGCTGGTTTACGACTGAGGTTGGTCGGCAACCTTGGGTGGTGTATGGCGTACAAAAAACGCGTGACGCGGTTTCTGCACACGGAGACCTACAAATGAGCATCAGCCTGCTGTGTTTCCTTGTTGTGTACAGCTTGGTGTTTGGTTTTGGGTATTACTACATGATCCACCAAATCAAGAAAGGCCCCGATGCTATCGAACACGATGAGCACGACATGACGACCGTTTCAGGTCGCATTTAGAATTTGTCACAAAGTGAAGGTAAAGAATATGCATTTTGATTTATCCGTGATTTGGTTCGCGATCATCGTTTTTGCCACTTTGATGTACATCATCATGGATGGCTTCGATTTGGGTATTGGAATACTGATGCCCTTCATCAAGGATGAAAAACAAAAAGACGTCATGGTCAACAGTGTCGCGCCTGTTTGGGACGGCAACGAAACTTGGATTGTGCTTGGAGGTGCATCTCTATTTGGCGCTTTTCCCATGGCTTACGCGGTAATTATTGAAGCGCTAACCATCCCTTTGACGTTGATGTTGATTGCTTTGATCTTTCGTGGCGTAGCGTTTGAGTTTCGCTTTAAAGCATTGGAAAACCACTTAAAGTTCTGGGATCGAGCTTTTATGGTCGGCTCGATTTTAACCACGTTTTTCCAAGGCATCGTTGTTGGCGCGGTAATTCAAGGCTTTGCGGTGGAAAACCGCGTCTTCGTAGGTAGCCAACTCGACTGGCTCAGCCCTTTTCCCATCTTTTGTGGTTTGGGTTTAGTCGCAACGTACGCGCTGCTTGGTAGCACATGGCTCATCATGAAGACGGAAGGTGAACTGCAAAACACGATGTACCGCTTCACTAACAAAACACTACTGGCGATGATCTCCGCATTAATCATTGTGAGCGCTTGGACCCCACTTACTTACCCTGCCATTGCGGAAAGATGGTTTTCTCTGCCCAATTTGTTCTACTTACTGCCCGTACCTGTCATCACTGGGCTGGTCTGTTTGAAGATTGCCGACTCCGTAAAAAAGCGAAAAGAGCGCAGCCCTTTCGTGATGGCATTGGTGATCGTGATTCTCGGATTCGCTGGGCTTGGCATCAGTATCTGGCCAAATATCATTCCTCCTAGCATATCGATATGGGAAGCAGCGGCTCCTGCAAGCAGTCAGCGCTTTATGCTCGTTGGAGCGGTGATCATCATCCCGATCATTCTGGCTTACACCTTTTGGAGTTACTACGTCTTCTCCGGAAAAGTGAAAGAAGGCGAAGCGTACCATTAACGAGTTGATAAGGAGTGAGTATGAAAATCAAAAATTGGTGTCGCCAATGGGCTTGGATGGTTGGGATCTGGGCGGCCAGTGTGCTCGCTCTGGGGTTCGTATCAATGCTGTTTCGAGTCATGATGACCGCTGCAGGGTTAAAATCTTAGCTCGGCACTTATAGGACAATCAAAAAATCGACCGCCTCCGGTTCTTGGTCAGAGCTAGAGGCGTTTACATTCAAGTCCGACTTTTTACGCGTGCAGACAATACGATAGTAGATTCTGAACCACGAGCCACTTCAAAATAACCACCAGCACGAGATAGCTGACGAGCCGTCAATTTTTCTTTGCCCAGCTTTTCAAACCAATAAGGCGCTAATGAGCACTGAGCCGAACCTGTGGCAAGATCTTCTGAAATACCGATTTTAGGTGCAAAGTAACGCAGCACATAGCCACTATCAGAACTTTGAGCCGTCACGATGACAGCATGAAACTCATCAATTTTAATCAGCTCATCAAAGTTAGGATGATAGCGAACAACATTATCTTCGGATTCGAGAACAACAACCAAATCACGCGTTGTAAAAGCATCTACGGGGCAATTGGAGAAGCCTGAAATATCCAAGGGGATGGCATGAGGCTTGGCTTGCCAACTTGGCATCACAATCCTGTACATTCCATCCAGTTCAGAAACCGTAATATGACCATGCGAACTTTGAAGAATGACCTCATTCTGATGATATTTAGAAATGAGCGCGGCTCCTGCGCCTAAACTCCCATGTCCGCATAAGTTGATTTCCCCTGCTAGAGTAAACCAACGAATGTGGTAGTCACTGCCAGACTTAACCACAAATGATGTGACAGGTTGAGCGACCTGATGAGTGATTTGAAGTAACTCAGAATCACTCAGCCAGTGATTTAGTTCGACAACGCCACAAGGGTTACCTTGAGCCAACTCATCACAAAATACATCATATATCTGCGCTTTAATCATCCACCATCCTTGCGGTTTAATAACGCGTTAAAAAATATAAGAATAAAAGCGTTAGAGATTCCTAACGCTCACTTTCAATGTTGCTTGCAGGCAGCTAAACCTGCCTTTCCGAGAGTACTTCTTTAAAGGCAAACATGCCATTTAATGCAGCTGGAAATCCTGCGTAAACAGACATTTGTATGATCACTTCTTTGATTTCTTCTTCCGTGCAACCAACATTTAGCGCAGCGTGTAAATGCACTTTAAGCTGTGGAGTACAGTTCCCCATCGCCGTCAATGCGGACACCGTAGCGATCTCTCGCGATTTTAGATCTAGCCCTTCACGGGTGTAGATGTCGCCAAACGGGTACTCAATCGTGAACTTTGCTAAATCAGGGCAAATGTCGTTCAGGCTTTCGATAACTTTTTGGCCAGCCTCCCCATCGATTTTTGATAACTGCTCTAACCCTGTTTGAAATCGCGTATTTTCCATTTTGTGTGCTCCTTTGAGTGAATACCCGCACACCTTACAAGTTAGAGTGAACTCTAAGTCAACGTACTTTTCCGCTTTTATACAGATCTATTTTTTCTTCTAATCGTTTCAGATGCTCATTTTGTTGTCGGATATGTTCGATTAAATTATCTCGATGAACTTCCAAAAGCTTTTGTCTGTCAGCAGTCGTTTGCGAGCCTATCTCCCTCAATGAAGCATATTCTTGAATCTCTTCTAACGGCATTCCCGTCTCTTTCAGCCGCTTGATGAAGTTGACCCAATCAATATCTCGATGGGTGTAGACACGGTGCCCACTGCTATTTCGGTGGACATGTTTCAGTAAGCCAATTTTTTCATAGTATCGAAGCGTGTATGACGACAACCCAACTGCGCTAGAAAACTCTTTCATATTCATTATTTTTACCGAAGATTATCCTTTCCTGTGACCACAAGTTATGTAACCACACTATGGATAACCTTTGCAAAGCAAGCAGTCTAGTTTCTTACCGATGTTGTTAAGACTATAAATAGTCGTCTACTTTTATTGATGTAAACCCTTTAGTAAGGCAACTGTAGAGATCGGCGATACGAACTAAGGGACGAGAATGACGTAGCAGTTCTTGGGCGTGTGCCGACAAAGGAACACATCATGAGTGAGAACGAGAAAAACAAACCGCAAGGGATCTATAAATATTATGAAAACAATCCCAAATCTGCGGATGAGAAAGTCTTTGGACGAGTCAGCTACCCAGACAGGCGCGGTTTTCTAAAAGGCGCTGGTTTAGCGACCATGGCCGCCGCGCTTGGTGGATTTATCCCATTTCACCGTAATATGCCGGCTGGCATCATCCCCGCAGCTTTTGCAGAGGGTCTTGATGACGTCATGATCGAAGGCAAAGACGGTTTAACGGTCCTCAACGACAGACCGATGAATGCAGAAACCCCACCCCATTTGTTGAATGACGACGTAACTCCAACTCGACGCCATTTCATTCGCAACAACGGTATTCCACCAGCAGACGTGAACCCTGAAACTTGGACGTTGACCATTGATGGATTGGTCGACAAACCAATGTCGCTGTCGATTGCCGATCTCAAAAAGAACTTCGATGTCGTAGAACAACAACTGGTCGTTGAATGTGGCGGTAACGGCCGTGCTTTCTTTGATCCCAAAGCATCCGGTAATCAATGGACTTACGGCGCTGTGGCTTGCTCTAGTTGGACAGGCGTTCGCTTGGCTGACGTGCTCAAAGCCGCAGGCGTAAAAGACGGAGCCGTTTACACCGCGCACTATGGTGCCGACAAGCATCTTTCAGGCAAAGAAGGCAAGTTACCAATTTCTCGTGGCGTCCCCATCGCTAAAGCCATGAGCAGTGAAAATCTCATCGCCTTTGCCCAAAACGGCGAAGCGCTTCACCCTATGAATGGCGCGCCATTGCGTTTAGTAGTTCCAGGTTGGCCGGGTTCTTGTTCGCAAAAATGGCTCACTCGCATTCAAATTCGCGATCAAATACACGATGGGCCAAAGATGACAGGCACTTCCTACCGAGTCCCTAACCGACCTGTCGCCCCGGGAGAAAACGTGGCGAAAGAGGATTTCGAGATCATAGAGCGCATGCCAGTAAAATCACTCATCACCTCTCCGCAAACCAACACAGAAGTCAATGGCAATGAAATCGCCATTCGCGGACACGCTTGGTCTGGCGACCAAAAAGTGACCAAAGTGCAGATTTCGATTGATTTTGGCGCAACATGGATGGATGCCGACCTCGCAGCTCCTGCCAATGACGGTGCTTGGCAAACGTTCAATGCTAAGGTGAAGTTCCCTCAAGCGGGTTACTACGAAGTGTGGGCGAAAGCAACTGACGATCAAGGCGTCAGCCAGCCTTTTGCCATCGCATGGAATCCGAAAGGTTACCTCAACAACACTTTCCACCGCATCGCATTGATTGTACGAAGTTAAAGGGTCAGTAGCAGAATGGTGAGCACTTAGGGGACATGACACGGTGAGAACAAAACAACCATCAGAGCGGGTACTCCCGCTCGCTTTCACCCTTTTGGCTTTGTTGAGCGACCCTGTCCTTGCGAGTAACGACGAGTTGGTAGCAGCAGGCGAGCAGCAAGCTATGGTTTGTAAAGCCTGCCATCAATTTGAGCCGAATGGCGTAACGGTGGTTGGCCCGCCCTTATGGGGGCTAGCGGAGCGCAATATCGCCAGTTTTGAGGGCTTCAATTACAGCGACGGAATTAGACAACATCAAGGAAAGTGGGACGCTGAAAAGTTGGACGCATTTTTATCCGCTCCGAATGACTTCGCGCCAGGAACCAACATGGTCTTCCCTGGCGTAACAGATCCCGGTGCGCGCGCGGCTATCATTGCATGGCTTGCAACGAAAAACCCGACACCACCCAATTGGAATATGACGTCATCAGGATTGGAGGTTAAATCGCCAGGTGATGGGATATTAACGCCGGGAGAGAATATGGAGCTCGTCGCTGCAGTCTGCTCAGCCTGTCATTCGTTACACATGGTCACACAACAAGGACTAAGCCGCCAAAGATGGGATGAAACCCTCGACTGGATGATTGAGGAGCAAGGAATGGAAGATTTATCAGGCGACGACCGAGAAGCCATTCTGGAATACCTTTCTACCTATTATGGGGGGTAACCAAACGTCAGCAGCTATCGCTATTTGATATTTGATATTTGATTACACGAGATTCAACCTGTCCTTGGACAAAGTGAAGTTCAGCGCGACCGCCAGTTATAGTAAGCGACTGCGGCCCATTCCATACATTTACGTCGTTTTGCGAAATACTAAATGTATGGAAAGTACATCGACTCACAATCACAATACTCCACCGCTACTTGGGGGTTAAACTCTCAAGTCCGCTTGTATCGACTCCTTCTAATGCATGTTTTTCAAGAAGATATGTCTCTGAGCGTTCATTGGCTTTGCGTTGTTCAATCAGTTTTTGCTGCTCTATTGTTATTCGGGTTTGACGCTCAATTGCTTCCTGTTCACTCTCACACTGTCTGAATCCATCAGACCAACCTTGAGCATACTTTTTATCAGAGTTAAATCGGGAAATGTCTTTCTTAAATTCATCAAACAAGCTTCCAGCCGCTTTGTATCCACTGTGACACCCGTCATCAAAACCCTCTGCATATTGAACAGGAAACCCTTTGGCCACCATATTGTCTTTCGTGCTTGCGCAGCCTAAAAGCCCCAAAGTGAATAAAGAGATAACGAACACATTACATTTAGACATTATTTTCATGAAGAATACCTTCGTTTAGCATGGGTAATCAGATTAAAGTCTAGGCAATGGAGTTCGAGGATAGCAAGGTGTCTATTCGGTATCATCTATGTCTCCATATCTAATCCAAAAATGAGTCAACTGCTAAACTACTAATAGGTAATTGGACAACTAAAGATCACCAACAATGTCAGATTGAATTACCATGGCCTCATTTCTTCTGCCACACCATCCACTGTTCTTTGCCTTTGAAGACATCAACGCTGTCGGTAACGGGTGCGCTTTCGATTAGGTGGAAGTTGGCCGCTAGCTTTTGTTCAATCTCTCCGCTGCGTAAACAAAAAGGAGGAAAACGCGATCGGTAGTCGTCGCTGATAACAAAATACCCCACCAGCAAGCCATTACTTGGTAGCAAACGTTCGATCATTGCAAAATACTCATCCCACATCTCTCTCGGCAGTGCGGCTAAAAAGGCGCGCTCGTAAATCACATCAAACGACTGTGACAACTCGGCTCCAAACACATCACCCAACATCACTTTATCTTGATATTGACCAAGCTGAGATTTCGCAAGGTTGACGGCTTCTGCGCTGTAATCCATCGCGATAACGTCATGTCCGCAATCGACAAAATGCGATACTTCATAAGCTGCGCCGCAGCCGGGGATAAACACCGAGTGAGTCTTGTCAGCGATGCGCTTTAAGTAGTGCTTCAGCTCGTTTGGCGTTTGGTTACGATCCCAAGGCATCGTGCCGTTAAAAAACAGCGCATCCCAAAATTGTTCATTGATGATTGGTAAATCTTTGCTTTTCATCGTTCTTGTTCTCGCTTACATGCACACATTCAACAAAAGCATGCACTCAAAAAAAGAAAGGGATACGCGATGAATCTCGGTATCCCTTTTTCGTTGATAGCCTAGCATTAAATGCCTAGTGTTGATGTTTAACGTTGTTAATGACGTAGCTGTTCTTATTATTCATCTAACTGCGCAAATCATTGATCAAGGGCTGATCCGCATCGTTTGCGACAAACTGAACATTGCCTTTGAGCTTGGTGACGGATTGAAGTGTCGCTTGAATGTCCTCTGCCGATACATGTACATCATGACAACAGAATGTGATGGCATCGTTGAAGCCATCGCGCTCAATTTTCAAGGAGCCTTTAATATCGTGGCGACGGCAGACTTCTTGGATCTGATGCGGATAAACAAACAGCCCTTTGACTTTCACCGCCGAGTCCGCACGCCCCATCCAACCCTTTATTCGCGCATTTGTGCGTGCCGAATCTGAGCCTGAGTCTAAATAAGCCGATAAATCTCCCGTTGCGTAGCGAATCAGCGGAAACTTGTCATCAAGCGAGGTAACGACCACCTCTCCGACCTCACCCAGCGGGACTGGCATACCGTCGGGATCAACGATTTCAACAATAATATCTTCGGCAATCACTAAGCCTTGCTCGCCAGCAACTTGATACGCAATCAAACCAAGCTCGGCACTCGCGTAGGCTTGAAATACAGTAATCCCTTTGTCCGTAAACGCTTGTTGCATGTCTGCGGTGACGGCTTCACCAGAAACCAACGCTTTGGTAAAGCTAGGTAACTCGCCGTATTGCTCTTGGTATTTCTGTAACAACGTCAACAAATAAGATGGCGTTCCCGTGTAACCCGTCGGCTGAAGCTGTTTGATCGCTTCAATCTGCGCTTCGGTATTACCTACCCCAGCCGGAAATACCGCGCAACCACACGCTCTAGCACCGCCATCCATAATGAATCCACCCGGAGAGAAATGATAAGAAAGCGTGTTGTGGACTAAATCTCCACGGCGAAATCCTGCGGCATAAAACGCTCGTCCCATACGCCAGAAGTCCGATTCATCCGTTTGAGCCTCATACAACGGTCCCGGAGATTGAAACACACGCGCCATCTGGCCAATCGCAACGCTATTTAAGCCACCAAACGGCGGCTTGAGTTGCTGCTGGCTTGGGACATTGAATTTGCGAGTGATCGGAAACTGGGCAAGCCCTTCACGGTTACTTGCGATTGAGGCGTCGATATCAGCAAAAATGTTGCCGTAGTGCTCGCTGTTCGCTTTTGCATTTTCAATCAGTGTCGGCAGACGTTGAAACAACGATTCTTCTCTCTCAGCGGGAGATAAAGACTCTTTTGCATCGAATAATTCGTTCATCATCACTCCTTAAAGCCAGCGCTTACGACGTTTGTAGGACTTAAGATTCTTGAAGCTCTTGCGCTCTTCATCGCCGCCACCAAGGTAGAACTCTTTCACGTCTTCGTTATTAAGCAGCTCGTGCTTACTGCCATCGAGCACAATCTTGCCTGATTCCATGATGTAGCCATAGTCGGCCGCATGAAGCGCAAAGTTTGCGTTCTGTTCCACCAGCAACATGGTAATGCCTTGGTCTTTGTTGATCTTTTCAATGATGCTGAACACTTCTTTCACCAGCAGTGGCGAAAGCCCCATCGACGGCTCATCAAGTAAGATCATTTTCGGGCGCGCCATCAATGCGCGGCCAATAGCCAACATCTGCTGCTCACCGCCCGACAAATAGCCCGCGAGACCAGTTCGTTCTTTGAGTCGAGGGAAGTAATCAAACACCATTTCGATGTCTTTCTCGACCTCGTTGTCGTTGCGGGTAAACGCCCCTAAACGAAGGTTCTCGATAACCGTCATGTCTTCGACGATTCTACGCCCTTCCATCACTTGGAAAATACCCGAACGGACAATCTCTTCTGGGCTTTTGTTGTCGATACGCTCGCCCATGAAGGTAATTTCACCGTGAGTCACTTCACCATCTTCGGTTTTTAACAAACCCGAAATGGCTTTTAGTGTGGTCGATTTACCTGCCCCGTTCGCGCCTAACAGCGTCACGATTTGACCTTTAGGTACTTCAAGGCTCACGCCACGCAGAACCAAAATAACTTCGTCGTAAACCACTTCGATGTTGTTTACCGAGAGTAAAATCTCCGCTGGTTCTATATCCCTTGCTAATTCACTCATCAAGCCACTCCTTGTTCAGGAGAAGGGATGACGTATATCGTATCCCCTCACCTGTTCTTGTTTTGTTGTTAGTAACCTAGCCAATCGTCACGGCGTGACAATGTCACCTGAGACACTTTCTTGATGTCTACTGCACCGCCTTGGTTGTTACCCATAAACACGTTTACGGTGGTAGTGCCACGGTGATCTTCTGGTTGCCAGTTAGCAGGAATACACACGCCCTCTAGACCTTTTGGAACCCAGTTTTTGTGAACGTACATGCCTTTCTTGATGTTTTCACCCGTAATGCCGCCATTGTCCTTCGCCCATTCCATCGCTTCTTTCATGTAAAACGCTGAGCAAACGCCGCGAATGTAATGGTGAGTTCGGAACTCGCCCGGCTCAGATTCGGACAGTTTGGAGATTTTCTGAACCAACTTCATGCCTTCGCTATCGTCGCCCCAGAATGCCGTCATGCCTGGGAATACGTAATCTTTCAGACCGTCACCTGCCGCTTCAATTACGGGTTTATCACCACCCCAGATATTCGCCATGTACTGGAATTCCGTGCCAACAGTGTTACACGACTTCACTAGTGAAATGACTGAGCCACCTAGGTTCGCAATGTAACCGTAGTTGGTGCCGGATTCTTTTAGCGACAGACATTGCGCTTTGAAATCACCCGGTTTGAGTGATACAACCACAGGATTTTGCACTTCAAAGCCCAGCTCTTTGGCGTATTCCGCACACGCGTCTTTTGGTGCATTCGGGAACGGATGGTTATCACCAATGTGAGTAAATTTAGGTGCCGTGGTATTGCCTTTTGATTCCCAATCCTCTTTCGCCCATTTCACCAATGCACGACAGGCATCTGAATAAGACGCGCCATAGAAAAAGTTATACGGAGCAGGCTTGGCGGTTTTCGGGTTTTTGCCCGTAGGGTCCGTTAAATGACCCGAGTAAGATGCCGAGAATACTGGCACTTTGTCTTTGGTTACGAATGAGATCAGTGCTTCGGTATCCGCCGTACCCCAACCTTGCATCGCCACCATGTTTTTACGCGCAACCCAACGTTTGTAATTGGAGATCGCCACGGGCACTTTGTACGCCATGTCCACCGTTTCAAATTCCAGTTCGGTCCCGTTGATGCCACCATTTTGGTTGATCCACTGTAGCGCATCTCGCACGCCAGAGCCGTAAGGCTTGCTCACATAAGCAGTAGGACCAGAGAAGTCCACCAGATGCCCGACAAATACAGAATCTTTTGCCCAAGATGCGGTAGTAAACAGCGCCGAAGATAGCACCAACGTTGTCGCTAAATGTCCTTTGTTCATAACTCGTTGTCCTTGTTATTTAGGTATATTCCACTTAAATACACGTTAATAAGAAAACGGATAGTGTTTCCAATATGCTCGAATTTGTTGCCAGCGATGCGACAATCCTTGCGGTTCGAAAATCAGGAACAGCATGATGACCAGACCAATCGCCATTTCTTTGAAGTAAGCAAGTCCATCAATGAACGACGTGTTATCGCTAAACGCTGCCAGCCCCGTCACACCAAACTCTAAAACCTCCGGTAGCAATACGATGAAGATCGTGCCCATCAATGTACCTTTCACCGATCCCAGGCCACCGATGATGATCATCGCGAGGAACTGAATAGACATCATGATGGTGAAGCCTTCAGCAGACACGAACCCTAAGTAATGCCCGTAGAGCGCGCCGCCGATGCCTGCATAAAACGCACACACACCGAAAGAGAGCAGACGATATTTGGTCAGGTTGATACCCATGATTTCAGCCGATAGGTAATGATCGCGTACCGAAACAAACGCGCGGCCATCACGAGATCGGATGAGGTTGGAAGCCCATAGATACATAAAGATCAGAGCAAACAGTGCAACATAGAAGAAGCTTTCATCGGTCGAGAACTCAAAGCCAAACAGGTTGATTGGGCTGGCACTCGCGCCGTATGAACCGCCACTGAACCATTCAGCACGAGCAAAGAAGTCTTCCAAAATGAACTGCGCGGCTAAAGTTGCAATCGCAAGGTACAAACCTTTGATTCGCGCAGCTGGCAAGCCAAAGAGCATCCCGACGATCATGGTCAAGTAACCCGCGAGCGGAATGGCAAACACCACTGGAATGTTGAACTGGTTGTTCAGCCAAGCCGATGCAAATGCGCCAAAGCCAAAGAACGCACCGTGACCTAGCGAGATTTGTCCGGTAAAGCCGACCAAAATGTTCAAACCAAGGGCCGCGATACCGAGGTACGCAATTTGAATAAACAAGTTAAGGAAGTAAATATCCAGTACCAGAGGCGCTGCCAGCATGGCGATCACACCCGCTATCGCGAGGCTTCTGATGGTTTTGGTTTCAAAAATTGGCGTATCACTTTTGTATGTGGTTCGAAAATCCCCACATGGGCGCATGCTAAGTTGAGCCATAGTATTTCTCCTTAAATACGCTCAATATCTTTGGTACCAAACAGGCCGTATGGCTTGAAGGCAAGAATGATTAACAGCACATAGAACGGTGCGATGTTGTAAAGGTTACCCACTTGCAGGTATTGGCTATCAAAGAACTCAGCTAAGTTTTCCAGCACCCCGATGGTGATGCCACCGACGATTGCGCCGACCACTGAATCCAAGCCACCTAAAATAACCGCTGGGAACACTTTGATGCCGATGATAGATAGCGCGTCTGATACGCCATTTACGATCCCGATAACAATCCCTGCTGTCGCGGATACCATCGCCGAAATAGCCCAACTGATCGCAAACACTTTCTTGATGGAAATGCCAAGACTCTGGGCGACCTGCTGGTTAAATGCGGTCGCACGCATCGCCAAACCCATTTTGCTGAATTTGAAGAACCAGTAGAACGCGCCCATGATGATCATCGAGAAGATCAAGCTCAGGATGTAAGCAAATTCTACGTTCAAACCACCAATATTGACGACGTTGGTTTCGAATACCTGTGGGTACGACACCGCAGACACACCAAACATCCATTTCATCAGTGCTTGGAAGAACATCGACAAACCAATGGTCACCATGATCACCGAGATGATAGGCTCACCAATCAACGGCCTGAGCACAATGGTTTGCACGGCGATACCAAACACCATCATAAAGGCGAGAGTGAGTAAGAAGCCGACGAAAAATGGCAGTTGTAGATGAACCAATGCAGCCCAACACACCCACGCGCCGATCAGTAGAAACTCACCCTGCGCAAAGTTCACCACCTGAGTTGATTTGTAAATCAGTACAAAGCACATGGCGACCACGCCATACAACATGCCGACGATCACGCCATTAATGACGAGTTGCAGTAATAAATCCGTATTCACTATGCGATCCTCCGTTGTTCGCTATCCACCAGTGTCAGCTCATGTTGAATAAGCGTTTCTATCACCAGCGACGTTTGAATGCGTGTCTTGGTTCCATCCTGATAAGTGATCACCGTATCGACATCGACATTTGGCGCAGCACTGTAAATGGTTTCGATGATGTCACCGTATTTCTCGGCAACCACACCGCGACGAACTTTACGTGTACGAGTTAGCTCGCCATCATCCGCGTCCAGCTCTTTATAAAGCAGAATGAATTTGCTGATTTTCTGTGCGTCAGGCAGCGATTCATTCACTTTAAGTACTTCTTCACGAATCGCTTTGTACACTTCTGGCTGTGCAGAAAGATTGGTGTAGTTGGTGAATGCAATCCCCTTTTGCTCCGCCCACTTCGCGACGATCGCATAACGGATACAAATGATCGCAGAGAGCCAAGGTCGGCCTTTACCCACCACCACCGCTTCTGCGATAAATGGCGAGAACTTGAGTTTGTTTTCAATGAACTGCGGAGAGTAACGGTCGCCATGGCTGGTTTCCGACATGTCTTTCAGACGGTCAATCACCACTAAGTGACCAGTATCTTTAAAGTAGCCCGCATCGCCGGTATGCATCCAACCGTCTTGAACATCTTCGTCGTACGCCGCTTGGTTATTGAGATAGCCGGTAAACATGCCGGTACTTTTCGCAATGATCTCGCCTACACCGTTGCTGTCTGGGTTGATGACTTTCACGTCTGCATTGTCAAATGCGACACCGACTGAGTCGTAGTCGACATCATCCGCTTTATGCACGGTGTACGCGCCACACATTTCGGTCTGGCCATAAAGCTGTTTGAGTGGCACACCGATCGCTTGCAGGTAACGGAACGTGTCTGGCCCCATTGCCGCACCACCAGTAGCCGCAGAAGTCAGATTCGAGAAACCTAAACGGTCACGCAGAGCACGCAGTAGAATCCATTCCGCGAGCTTAGAACGTTTGCCTTGATCCAATGCTTTGTTCGCCAAGCTCATGCCAAGTTTGTACATCTTCTGCTTAAACGGTGTGGAGTCCATCATTCGCGCAGAGACGTCCGCCACAATGTTTTCCCATACTCGCGGTGCAAGCAGCACAAAGTTCGGGCCAATCTCGCGTAAGTCCGACATCATGGTTTCTTGTTCTTCCACGAAGTTGACGATTTGACGTGAAATCAACGCCTGACCAACCACATACACCTGCTCCATGATCCAAGGCAGAGGCAGAACAGAAACGTAGTTGTCGCCCGGAGAGCGTGGGTCCGCACGCAAGTAAGCCGCACAGTGATCTAAGAACGTGCCGCTGTGAAGTTGCGCCAATTTCGGTTTTGAGGTCGTACCCGAAGTGGTACAAAGAATCGAGAGATCACTGCCTTTGGTTGCGGCAACCATATTGAGATACTCATCTGGATCCGCTTTATCAATCAGCTGACCTTTTTTGTAGACCTGCTCAACATCAATCAGTCGCGGATCATCGTATTTGCGCATCCCGCGTGGATCGCAGTAAATAATGTATTCCACACTTGGAATTTCATCCCCAAGCTCAAGAAGTTTGTCGCATTGCTCTTCATCTTCGGCAATCACAACTTTGGCTTTGGCGTAGTTGATTAAGTACGCCACTTCTTCATGCATGGAATCTTGATAGATACCCAGTGAATAGCCTTTGATCGCGTGCGCAGCCAGTTCACCCCAAACCCATTCAGGTCGGTTATCCCCCAACAGGCCAATCACATCTTGCTCGCCGATGCCTAAATCTTGTAGCGATAATGCCATCCACTTGACTCGGTTTTCGTAATCCTGCCAAGTAAACTCTCGCCAAATACCGAACTCTTTCTCACGCATTGCCACTTGCTCTGGCCAGTGCTTGGCATTGTGCTGCAACACTTTTGGAAAGGTATCTAAGCTGGTTATATCTGCCCAATCATTATGTTGCTGTGCCATTATGCACTCTCCTCTAATGTCGGTAGTTCTTCACCCAAATAAGCTTGTTTCACGTGTGGATTCGCCATGACTTCTTCCGGTTCGCCCATTGCAATGTGTTTACCAAAATCCAAAACCAACACGCGGTTAGAGATATCCATGACCACGCCCATATCGTGTTCGATCATGATGATGGTGATGTCGAGTTCTTCGTTCAGATCCATGATGTAACGTGCCATGTCTTCCTTTTCTTCAAGGTTCATACCGGCCATCGGCTCATCGAGTAAAAGCAGTTTTGGTCTTAACGCTATTGCTCGCGCAAGCTCGACACGTTTACGTAAACCGTAAGAAAGCGTGCCAGCGGTGGCTTTGCGGATGTGTTGGATTTCAAGAAAATCGATCACATCTTCCACGTATTTGCGGTGCGCCATTTCTTCTTTTTGCGCGTTAGAGAACCAGTAAAGCGGGCCTGTCACGAAGTTGTTTTTCAATAGGTGGTGTCGGCCAACCATGATGTTGTCGAGCACAGACATGTGTGAAAAGAGGGCTAAGTTTTGGAAGGTTCTGCCCAGACCTAACTCAGCGCGTTGGCTGGGTGTGCGTTTGGTTACGTCGTTTCCAGCAAAGATGACCGAACCTTTGTTCGGAGTGTATCGGCCAGAGATGCAGTTGAGCATCGAGGTTTTACCAGCACCATTGGGACCGATGATTGAGAAAATTTCCTTCTCGTTCACATGGAAGCTCACGTCGGTTAACGCTTTCACCCCACCAAAGGCCAATGAAATATCGTTTACCTGCAAAAGAGGTGTTTCCGATACCATAGTTGATCTCCCTTTCATTTTGAGTGCGTTTCCTTGAGCACTATTTCGATATCAAACTTCACTTTGATACTGGTAACCGCTTCTACACCTATGCATCAACTTTTCATTCAGTTTACGTAAACGTCAATTTAAAATCAGAATAGTGCCTTGAAGATTAAGTTGCAATCGAGTTCACCGATAAAGATTTGAACTGACGCAAACTTTAAGTAAATAAGTTGTTAATAAAAATTATTCTCAGACCACTACATATTTGGGTAGTTGGGACCACCACCTCCTTCAGGAGGCGTCCAGGTGATGTTTTGACTTGGGTCTTTGATATCGCAGGTTTTACAGTGAATACAGTTCGCCGCATTAATCTGTAATTCGGCTTGCTCTGCACCTTCTACAATTTCATACACCCCAGCAGGACAGTAGCGTTGAGCGGGCTCGGCATAGAGCGCCAAATTCTGTTCGATAGGAATGCGCTGGCTGGCAAGCTGCAAATGACACGGTTGGTCTTCTTCATGGAAAATATTGGATAAATAGACGGAAGAAAGGCGGTCAAAACTCAACACGCCATCAGGTTTCGGATAGAGGATCTCATCGCTGTTTTCCGCAAGAATTAAAGACTGATGATCGGGATGTTCACAACGTACATTCCACTTTGCTTTGCCTTTTAACACGTTGTGTTCCAACATCGCTAAACCACCGCCTAACCAAGAGCCAAAACGGTGTATTCCGCTAGAGAAGTTGCGTGCTTGATAAAGCTCTTCATATAGCCATGACTGTTTGAAATGGCTTTGGTAGTCGGCAATAACCGATTGATTTGAAACCGCTTCAAAAACGGCTTCAGCGGCGAGTATCCCCGACTTCATCGCGGTATGCGTGCCTTTGATTTTCGCGCTATTGAGCGTGCCAGCATCACAGCCAATCAATAGTCCACCCGCAAATTGTTGGGTCGGAAGGGAATGAAAGCCGCCTTTGGCAATCGCCCTAGCCCCATAGCTGATGCGCTTACCGTTTTTCAGGTACTGCTCAATCAACGGGTGATGTTTAAAACGCTGAAATTCGTCAAACGGACTCAGGTGGGGATTTTCGTAATTAAGGTCAACAATCAGGCCAACTGCGACTTGGTTGCCCTCAAGATGATAAAGATAACTGCCACCACTGGCTTCGTTTGCCAACGGCCAACCTAACCCATGAACAACCAATCCTTGCTGATGTTGCTCTGCGGGTATTTCCCACAGCTCTTTAAAGCCAATCGCATAGTGCTGTGGCGTTTTATCTTCAGCCAGATTAAATTTGTTAATCAATTGCTTACCAATATGACCTCTGGCACCTTCGGCAAACAGCGTAAACTTAGCTCGAAGTTCGATACCCGGCTCGAAATTGGCTTTTTGCTCGCCGTTTTTGTCGAGTCCCATATCTCCTGTGATCACGCCACAAACACGGTTTTGTTCATCAATAATGGCTCGGTTAGCACTAAAGCCAGGGTAGATTTCTACGCCTAGGTTTTCTGCTTGCGATGCCATCCAACGGCACAAATTACCTAAACTGATGATGTAATTACCATCGTTATGCAGCGTATTCGGCACCGCCCACGTTGGCAGTTCATGGCCATTAAGTTCGTTACTTAAATAGTAAGTTTTATCTTGATTGACTTTGGTATTGAGCGGCGCGTCCTTTTCTTTCCAATCCGGAAACAACTCATCCAAACTGCGCGTTTCAAACACCGCGCCAGAGAGAATGTGCGCCCCCACTTCCGAACCTTTCTCTACAACACAAACTGAGATTTCTTGGTCTTTTTCCATTGCCAACTGTTTGATACGGCAAGCAGCAGACAAGCCCGCCGGGCCCGCACCAACAATCAGAACATCAAACTCCATGCAGTCTCTTTCCATGGTTGTATTCCCTTCTTTCTTTGCATGTTGCCAACTTGTTAATCAACAATATATTTAAAGTTGACGCAAACGTAAAGGTAAATTAACATCAATTTAAAGACGTAAACACATAGTCTTCACTGTAAAAAGGAATCTAACGTGAAAATACTAGTGCCAATAAAAAGGGTCATTGATCCCTACATTAAGGTCCGTGTTAAACCGGACAACAGCGATGTTGAAACCAATAACGTCAAGATGACTATCAACCCGTTTTGCGAAATCGCCGTTGAAGAAGCGGTTCGACTAAAAGAGCAAGGGATTGCAGAAGAAGTTATCGTTGTGAGTGCTGGCGGCACACAATGTCAGGAACAATTGCGCACGGCCCTAGCACTAGGAGCAGATCGCGCGATTCATATCGACACGGCGGACAAGATTGAGCCGCTCGTGGTGTCCAAGTTGCTCAAAGCGATTGTTGAACAAGAGCAAGCCCAACTGGTGATCACCGGCAAACAATCGATCGATACGGACAACAACCAAGTCGCGCAGATGCTGGCCGCTTTGCTTGATTGGCCACAAGCAACATTTGCATCGGATGTGAAGATTGAAGACCAAAAAGTGCAAGTTGTGCGAGAAGTTGATGGTGGATTGATGACGGTAGCAATGAACTTGCCAGCGGTGATCAGCACTGATTTGCGTTTAAACGAACCTCGCTTCGCTTCCCTACCTAATATCATGAAGGCCAAACGTAAGCCCCTCGACACGATCACACCAGAGAGCTTGGGTGTTGAAGTTGTGTTTAGCCAAACCATCACGGAAGTTACCCCACCAGCGCAAAGAAAAGCCGGTATCAAAGTGGAGTCTGTTTCAGAACTTCTCGATAAGCTACGTAACGAAGCGAAGGTGATTTCATGAAGAATTTAATTATTGCAGAACATGACAACAACCAACTGCACGCCGATACGTTGAAAGTCGTGAATGCCGCAAGTCAAGCGGGCCAAGATAACACATTGCTCGTGGTTGGTTATCAGTGTGAAGACGTTGCCCAACAAGCAAGCCGAGTTGATGGCATTGCTAAAGTGATTTGCATTGACGACGAATCGCTGGTGCACCAATTCGCCGAAAATGTCGCGCCAGTTGTTGTAGGACTTGCAGACAGCTTTGATGGCATTTGGGCTAACTCATCGTCCAAAGGCAAAGATCTTGCGCCACGTATCGCCGCTAAATGTGGTGTTGGGCAAATATCTGACATCGTTCAAGTGGTGGATGACAAAACGTTTATACGCCCAATTTATGCGGGCAACGCTTTCGCTAAAGTGACTTCAAATGACAGTTTACGTGTGGTCACCGTGCGCGCATCTGCTTTTGATCCTGTTGCTTGCAATAGCCAAGTCGATATTGAACATCAGCAAACCTCGACTCAATCTCCCGTTGTAGAGCTAGTTGCTATCGACAAAACTGTATCTGAACGGCCTGAACTGACGGCTGCTGAAATCGTAATTTCTGGCGGTCGTGGCGTGGGTAGCAAAGAGAACTTCGAGCTTATCGAAAAAGTCGCCGACAAACTCGGCGCAGCGATTGGCGCGTCTCGCGCTGCTGTCGATGCAGGTTTTGTCGCTAACGACTTACAAGTCGGTCAAACCGGCAAAATCGTCGCGCCTAAGCTTTACATTGCCGTCGGGATCTCTGGTGCAATCCAACACCTTGCCGGCATGAAAGAGTCGAAAGTGATTGTTGCGATCAATAAAGATCCAGACTCCCCAATCTTCGAAGTGGCAGATTATGGGTTAGTCGGCGATCTGTTTGAGATATTGCCTCAGCTCGCTGAACAGCTATAAATAAACCGACTAAGGGCGAGCATGATGATGCTCGCCCTTTTTGATCAACGTAAGTTAACAATGGATTGAATATAGAGGGAACTATGCCAAGCCAAACTCCTATTTGGTCGCCATCTGCTGAGCGAGTCAGAGACAGTAACCTGCTTCGATTTATCGAGAGCACTAATGTACGAAGCAGCACAAGTAATGAGATTAGCGATTATGCGTCATTACACCGCTGGTCTATTGAACACAATGACGCATTTTGGCAGCACACTTGGCAATTTTGTAAAGTCGTTGGCAAGTTAGGTTCACAAGTCAAAAGTTTAGGCGAGCCAAAATGGAGCGATTCAAACTCACCAAATATCAACAGAGATACGGTTTGGTTCTGCGATACAACCCTTAACTACGCTCAGAATTTACTTGTACACGCTGAGCAATCACCAGAGGGACAATTGATTGTTTTCAGCAATGAAAGTGGCGAGCAAAAACAGCTCTCTGGTCAACAGTTGATTGAGCAAGTGTCCATCGTCCAACAATGGTTGATTGCAAATGGTGTCGGCAAAGGAGATGTCGTAGCGGCCTACTTGCCCTACCTTCCTGAGACCGTAATCGCGATGCTTGCGACCACCAGCCTCGGTGCTATTTGGACATCGACCTCTCCAGATTTTGGCGTCGACAGCGTGTTGGAGCGGTTCGGCCAAGTGACACCCAAAGTATTGTTTTGTTGTAATGGCTACCAATTTGGCGGCAAGATCTTCGATATGACGCAAAAAAACCGAGCGATTAGCAGCAAACTCGGAAACACCATCAGCGTTTGCCAAATTGACTATTTAACGCCAAGCAGCGAATTAAAACCAAGAGACGAACGATCCGACTCCGACTTCGTCACATGGAACGAGTTGTCTGAACACATTGCTCCACAAGCTATTCGCTACCAACCAGTACTGTTTAATGACCCGTTATTCATTTTATATTCGTCAGGAACCACAGGGCAGCCTAAGTGCATTGTCCATTCCGTAGGTGGAACCTTACTCAATCATTTGAAAGAACATCAGCTGCACTGCGATGTAAAACCTCTCGACAAGGTTTTCTACTACACCACTTGTGGTTGGATGATGTGGAACTGGCATGTTTCCGCACTCGCGAGCGGTGCCACGTTGGTGATTTACGACGGTAGCCCCGTGTACCCCGACCATTCTGTGCTTTGGCGCTTGGCGGAAGAACAGTCGGTGTCACTGTTTGGTACCTCTGCAAAGTATCTCGAAGCGCTTGAGCAAGCCAATTATTCGCCTCGGTCAGAGCATAATTTGGATTCGCTGAAGACCTTATGCTCCACAGGTTCCGTGCTCTATCCTGAGCAGTTCAGTTACGTTTATCAACATATCAAACAGGATTTACACTTAGCTTCCATCGCAGGCGGAACCGACATTTGTGGCTGCTTTGTTCTCGGTAACCCGATTTCTCCCGTCTACAAAGGGGAATGCCAAGGCGCGGGGCTCGGTAACAATGTAAAAGTACTTGATGACGCAGGGAGCGAAGTAGTTTCACAACGCGGAGAACTGACATGTAACAACTCGCTGCCAAACTTTCCTATCGGCTTTTGGCATGACAATGGCGAACGTTATCACGATGCTTACTGGAGCAAATTTGCGGATACTTGGCACCACGGTGATGACGTCATGCAAACCGCAAACGGCGGCTTTATCTTCTACGGCCGAAGTGACGCAACGCTCAATCCCGGCGGAGTACGTATTGGTACAGCAGAAATCTATCAACAAGTGAATTCGCTATCGGGTATCGAAGATTCGATTGCCGTCGGTAAGTTGAGCCAGCAATCTGAAGAGATCTTGTTATTCGTCAAATTAAGCCAAAGTGTTGAGTTAACGCCACAACTGACTGACTTGATCCGCCAAACGTTGAAAACGAAGTGCTCACCGCGACATGTCCCGCGCAAGATCTTCGCACTCAGTGATATTCCACGAACGCGTTCCGGTAAAACGGTTGAACTGGCAGTAAAGCAGGTCGTGAATGGTCAGACAGTTAAAAATATCGGCGCAATTGCGAATCCGGAGGTTTTGGAAGAGATAGCCACAATTGCCGTTGAAACACAGCCCGCACTGACCAATGCGCTATAAAAAAGAGCCGCTATTGCGGCTCTTACTATTTCAATTTATTCGAAGTTTTAAATTACTTCTCTTTACCGAATACGTTGTTCTCTTGCTCTTGTACGCGGATGAAAGTCGTACGCTTCGTTAGTTCTTTAAGCTTCGCTGCGCCTACGTAGGTACAGGTTGAACGCACACCACCAAGGATATCTGAGATCGTACCGTGAACACTGCCACGGAATGGCAATAGTACGGTTTTACCTTCAGCGGCACGGTACTTAGCCACACCACCAGAGTGCTTGTCCATTGCCGACTGAGAAGACATGCCGTAGAACTTCATGAAAGTTTCACCATCTTTCTCGATGATCTCGCCGCCTGACTCTTCGTGACCCGCTAACATACCGCCAAGCATCACGAAGTCTGCACCGCCGCCAAACGCTTTTGATACGTCACCCGCGCATGAACAACCACCGTCACCGATGATCATACCACCCAGGCCGTGCGCCGCATCACCACACTCAATGATTGCAGAAAGCTGAGGATAACCCACACCCGTTTTGACACGAGTAGTACATACTGAACCTGGGCCAATGCCCACTTTTACGATGTCTGCGCCAGCAAGAATAAGCTCTTCACACATATCACCAGTAACCACGTTACCCGCAGAAATCACTTTGTCTGGAAACTCTGCACGTACACGCTCTACGTACTCAACTAAATGCTCTGAGTAGCCGTTCGCGATATCAACACAGATAAAGATGAGCTCGTCAGAAAGCGCCATGATATCTTTTGTTTTTTGGAAATCTGCGTCAGAAGTTCCCGTAGACACCATCACGTTTTTTAGCGTTGCGTTGTCAGCAGATTTTACGAAGTCTGCCCAGTCGTTCACTGTGTAGTGTTTGTGAACGGCTGTCATTACACCATGCTCAGCCAGTGCTTTAGCCATTTCAAAGCTACCAACTGAATCCATGTTCGCTGCGATTACAGGCACACCAGACCATTGACGACCACTATGCTTGAATGTAAAATCGCGGGTTAAATTTACTTGAGAACGGCTTTTCAGGGTAGAACGTTTCGGGCGAAACAGTACATCTTTAAAACCTAACTTAAGTTCTTGTTCGATACGCATTGTGTAATTCCTTGATTCATATGTCTATGTGTCATCTCAGAGTGCGTAGTGAAACCGTTGGCAGACGGGTTCACTGTTCTTCGGACACAAAAAAACCGGAGCGTTGGCAGACGCTCCGGTTTTCAGCATTATAGGCTGTGATTTCTTTCCTACAAGTCTGATATTTGCATTTTTTTTGTGTTACCATCTTGAAAATCGCATATCAAAAATCCCTTTCAAGACACTCTTTTTTCTTCTTAATTAACATATTCAACAACTTAAGAAAACCTAAAAGCTAATCCATTGCGCAAACCTTTGCGTCATTCACTTTTATCTTGACCGATATACCTCTCAAACCTGATTAAAACTCAACCAGTTAACCTTCAATCTCGCGTATACATCTCAAAGATCATTAAAGAAATTTCACTTTTAAAGTCACATTTTCGCCCGAGATTCAGTTTTTCGCTCGTTTAATATGAGTCGCAGCGCGAAGAGTCTCCACGACATCTGTGGCTAATAATCCCACTTCTCCATGTTTTTCTGCATTGAGATCGGCAGCGTGGCTATGAATCATGACTCCTAATCGCGCTGCGATAGAGATCGGTAAACCTTTGGCAAGCAGTGCGCCAATCACACCAGAAAGTACGTCACCCATTCCGCCCGTCGCCATGCCCGGATTACCTGCAAGACACACATACATTCTGACACCATCAAAAACCAGCGTTCCTGCACCTTTTAACACCACTACGCCACCATAGCGTTCTTGCAGTTGGCGTGCTGCGGAATATCGATCACTTTCAATCTGTTGAGTGGTCACATTTAACAAACGAGCGGCTTCTCCCGGATGAGGAGTGATGACACGTTGGTTGTCACACACCAATGTGCCATCACATCGTTGACTTAACATTGCCAGAATATTTAGACCATCCGCATCCACAACTTTCGGTTTTTGTTCTTGAGATAGGTATTGATAAGCTTGATACGCCCACTCATCGTCGCCAAAACCGGGGCCAAACACCAAAACATCCGCCCAGCGAATACGCTTAGTGAGCGCGTTTTCCGTGTCTCTGAGTAAATCCGTGGTTATGCTTTGACTCATCACTTCTGGGCAACTGACCTGCAGAGGGATGAAACTATCTGGGTGCGTAATACTTGCTGTTAACCCTGCCCCGCTTCGAACCGCCGCAGACGCGCACAAACGGATTGCACCAGACATACCTTGATTCCCGCCGACGCAAAGTAATTTACCGTTATCGCCTTTGTGAGCGGTCGCTTTTGGCTTTGGGAGCAAACGAGGGATGACTTTATGGTCAATGCCCAGTGCGCTTTCTTCTTCTATGGAATCGAATTCCACGTTGACGCCCAAGCCACAAAAGTGCAGCTCGCCAATTCGGTCTCTCGCTTGAGCGGTACATAACCCTTGCTTAACGCCAATAAACGTAACTGTATGGTCAGCTTGAATTGCGTCACCTAAAACTGAGCCAGTGTTAGCGCACAAGCCGGACGGGATATCGACCGCAATAACCGGGCACTGAATTTGGTTGATCTGCTCTATATAACGACGATATTCAGTTCGGACTTCACCCTTTAGCCCCGTGCCTAACATAGCGTCGATGATCACTTCCGCTTCAAGTAACGCAGTATTCCAGTCATCCCAACTGCTGTTTTTACCATCAACGGTTTGCCAGTCTTGATACGCACGCAAAGCATCGCCCTGAAGCTGCGTTACATCACCAATTTGAAAAACTTGAACATTCAGCTGAGCTTGTTTTGCAAGGGATGCAAACACGTAGCCATCGCCACCGTTGTTGCCTTTGCCACACACGACAAGAACGTTTTTCGCTCTTGGGTATAAATGAAGAAATCGTTCATAAACAGCCATGCCAGCTCGCTGCATTAGGCTATACATAGAAACGCCTGCCATGTGGGCGGCAACCACTTCTCCGTTTTTGACTTGCTCGGCGGTGTAGAGTTTTAAGGCGAGATTAAAGTCCATATTTACGTTCTGCGCATTGGGGAAACACAATTATAAGTATACAAAAAAGCCAAGGTTCCCCTTGGCTTTTAACGAATAAATTTCAATCGCTATTTATGTTGTGACATCAAGGCTTCTGCTGTCGCGTCTTGGATAGACAAAAACAGTGAGTTGATTTTTCCAGTTGGTGTTCGCATTGGGTTAAGCGTTACGTTCTGGTACATAAACTCCGCCTGTTGTGTAACAGGGCGTACGTTGCGGCAGCGAAACAAATACGGACGTTGACGCCACGTAATAAAGCTTCTGCAACCCAAGTCGTACACGGGTTTCGTCTTCAACTTAAACCATTCCGGCGGGATTTCTGGGAAGATATCGAAGATCGAACGGCCAATTGCCTCATGCGATTGCAAACCGCTGTGGTGCGTCATAAAACCGTTCCAGACTTGAACATTGTAATCTCGATCAATCACCACCAACCCCATATCGACGTTCTGTACCATGTCGACCATCCAATGGAATTGTTCAAACTCTGCTGGCATATTCAACATTAGAACTCCTCCATTAGGTATGCGAGTTTGTTATCAAGCAATGGCAGCGATTCATCAACAAACATAAACAGCAAATCACAGCGAATCGATGTGCCTTCGATGTTGTAGCTCACTTCAAACGTCATTGTGCGTTTGAATGCGCCCGTTGTGGACTCAATAATGGAATCAATCGAAATGTGCTGACCAAGCAATACCGGCGGACTTTGGAAGAAACGCACTTCTGATTGCTCGCCTAAACCATTTAGGAACGAGCCAACCAAGATGTTAGAGATATCCATCAACAGCTCGAGTTCTTCAAGCTCTTCACTGTCGGCTGGCACTTTCATCAGCTTTTTCAGATCCGATACGCTAGAGTCACTCAAAATGACCAATGCTTCCCCGGCAATGCCTTCGCCACAAAAGCCCTGACAAACGCCTGAGACGTTATCGTGCGATGCCAAGTCACGCAGCGCCATGTGAAGCTCACTCACTTCAAAGATATTCACGTTTGGTAAAGGCAGTTGAACAAATACGTCAAAATGGCGAGCTAACGCGTCGGCAGCTCGGCCGATAGAAACGTTCGCCACTTCCATGTAAATATCACGTCGGCGGAGAATTGGTAGCTCAATCACGCTTGGTGTGATGATAAGCGGTCGAGGCTCTGGCTCAATCAGCTCTTTGAGGGCGTTTTTTAGCTCATCCTTTGCGATGGGCTTTTGAATAAATGCTTTGGCACCTAACGCGAAAACGCGCTCTTTGGCTTTGGGTTGAATGTCCCCCGACACAACCACAACTGGCGTTTTATTTCCTAAACGCTGCATGTTTTCTAAGGTTTCAAAACCGTCCATTTCTGGCATGGTGAGGTCAAGAAACATCAGTTTAAATTCTTTTTGCGCTAATTCTTCAAGCGCATTTTTTCCGTGGATAGCAAACGTAATATCCGGATTCAATGTTGCTGGCAGTGATCTAGCCATCTGCTTGCGTGCTAGCGCTGAATCATCACAGATGAGTACAGGAAAAGACATTCAATCACCTTTTTATATTCAACAATCTGCGCTGGAGTCTACCAGATTGTTACCGCATATAGTACGAGAAAACTGACGAGGAATTTGTATTTTTTGTTTATGCAGTAAGCATACGCAAGATCAATAGATGAGTGAACCTAGCCAACAAGAAACAACGCATTTCACTGTCGATTTAGTGACATCGAACAAAGCCTACTGACCATTCTCTGCCCTTGATACGCATAGGGTTGCGTTTATCTAAGCTCCAGAAAACCGAGAAAAAGTTTGTTACTTGCTAAAGTGAAGAAAGGAAAGATGAAACATCAAAAAAGGCATCTAATAAGATGCCTTAAGTAAAATCACGATGCTAATGCGCTTTCTATGGCACACCGTGACCTTTCGAAGCAACCCAAACTCGATACCATTGCTCGCGAGTCAATTCGATATTCAGTGCATTCACGGCCGTTTGCACACGCTCAATTTTCCCTGAACCAATGATTGGAATTGGCTTAGATGGCAAGCGACGTACCCAAGCGTAAATAACTTGGTCAATGCTGGTCGCCCCCACTTCTTCACGAATCGCTTCTAGCTCGTTACGAACGCGAATCGCTTGCTCGCTTTCCCCACTGAAGATTGAGCCGCCACCTAAACAAGACCAAGCCATTGGACGCGTACGCAACATTTGCATTTGGTCCAGCGTTCCATCGTGCGCAACCTCAAAATTAAGCGGGTTGATTTCCACTTGGTTAGTCACAAGAGGTTTACCAAGGCGCGATTGCAGCAATTCGAACTGACGCGGCGTAAAGTTAGACACACCAAAGTGCTTCACTTTACCTACTTTGTGCAGCTCCGTGAATGCTTCCGCAACTTCATCAGCATCCATCAATACATCTGGACGATGGATCAATAGCACATCGATTTCATCCACATTTAAGCGCTCAAGTGAGTTGTTCACTGATTGGTAAATGTGTGCAGAACTTGTGTCGTAGTGATTAATTTTGCGTTCAGGTGTTTTGTCACCACACAAATTAATGTCACATTTGGTCACGATCTGGATTTGGTCGCGTACGCTTTTATCCAAAGCTAACGCTTCACCAAACAACGCTTCACATTCGTAATTACCGTAAATGTCTGCGTGATCTACCGTAGTGATCCCTAACTCAATATGTTGCTTAAGAAATGACAAACGCTCTTGAGCCGTCATTCCCCAATCTGCCGCACGCCAATATCCTTGAACTAGCTCTGAAAATTCAGGGCCATTTGGTGCAGTCACAACTTTTGCAACCATGGGTTTTCTCCTTCAATTGAACTGCATTCATCCTAGTCTTGTTTTCACGTCGTCTCAACGGGTAAACTTTCGCAATTCGAACTGGAGTACGAAATATGTCTTTTGCCCAACGTTTAGCCACTTTGATTGGCGAAGAAAGCATCAGCGGATTTGCGCGACGCGTTGATGTGTCGGAAGCGCTCATCCGAAAGTACCTAAAAGGCAGCGAACCTAGCCTAACCAAAGCCAATCAGATTGCGATGCGGGCTAACTGCTCTCTTGAATGGTTAGCGACGGGTTGCGGTTATCTCTACCGCCGAGCTGAAGTGGTGGATATGGATGCCTATAAATTGGCTTTCCAACACGTGATGAATGAAGAGCTGACAGAAGATAAAGAAGAGCTTCATCGAAAGCTCATTGCAGGGTACCAATACCTGCGCGCACATAAAAAGGCAGACGGATTTTTAGATGAATCCGCCATGGCGACATTTCTTGCTTTGCATAAAGAAACTAAAGCCGAGTAAGTCGCAACTCGATCATTTCGCCATCACTGCGTAAAGTAATGACTACGTGCGGTGATGGCTCTGTAAACTCATCTGCTTTTACCCAAACCATCGACCTCTCAATCTCTGGCGGGTAGCGATTTATCAGTAACACCACTTCTTTGTCGACCTCTCCTGCAGATTTGTTTTTCAGCGACGCTGCGACATCGTATTGCTCGTTGCCGATTGCTAAGCTTCGCATCACCAAACCATCTTTTCTTAGATTAAGAATGAGCTCACTCAGCGTTTGTCTCTGATACTCGGTTAAAACGGAGAATTGCGCTTTCTTTTCTTCGAATACCGCCTCGCCGTATAGCGTCTGCTGATAGTAGGAAAACTCATCTAAACAGAAAGAACGGCTGAGATTTTCTGTCTCGCCAATCTGCACATCACACGGATACCAGTTCCCATCATGTTGAACCTGTTCACTCAATTTCTGGTACGGCGTAGAAGACAAGACTTCTTGCCACCAGCGTTGCGAAGCCAATGAAGAAAAGGATGCCGCGACACAGCAGGAAAATAGCAAAGTTCGAGAAGCAAATCGCATGGTGTGTTTAAAGTTAAAAACGGAAAACAACGACCTTAACGTTAGGCTTAGATTTATCAAAGAGAATATTTTAGAGGCGAGTACGAAAATGTTATCTAGCAGACATTAAGAAGGCGCACTCTTGCGTGCGCCTCTACCTCGTTACTCAATCGTGAGTTTGCGAATCGATGATGTCTATTGATGCATCCCGAACATAAAACGAGGACTTACTGTAGGGTTTGAATCCATCCAAATTGTGTGTAAAACCTCACATCCCTCCTTCTGAAGCAGTCATGTTGCTTTACACTTAAAGCATGGTTCATTTTGCTCAGAAAACAAGTTTTTTTATATCAAAAAACCGCCAAATATGAGAGCAATAGCACAATCCTAAATAATGGTTGTCGTCGAGATTCTTCGAACACTCAATAGTGGAAAGCTAAATTGCATCTTTACTGATTAGGTCTAGACTCTCCGAAGCGTATACTTTCGTTCTTCCTTTCCACAAGCTTCAGGAGAATTTGTTAATGACCAAACGAGAGAGAATTGTGAAATCTGTGTTAGCGCACGTACCGAAAGATGCGATTAACCAGTTTGTCTCTCGAGGGTCCACACCATTTTCTGTCCTGATTATGGCCGCCATCGTCGGCACATTAGCTGGTTTCGTCGGTACTTACTTCGAACTTGCGGTTCATTTTGTTTCTGAAACCCGCACCGAATGGCTGAGAAGCGAAATCGGTAGCGTACTTCCTCTTTGGCTTGCTGCGGTGCTGATCAGCGCGCTGCTTGCTTTTATTGGCTACTTTCTTGTTCACCGCTTTGCCCCAGAGGCGGCGGGCTCAGGTATCCCTGAAATTGAAGGCGCGATGGACAACATTCGTCCTGTGCGTTGGTGGCGAGTCCTGCCAGTAAAATTCTTCGGCGGCATGGGCGCACTTGGATCTGGTATGGTGCTCGGTCGTGAAGGCCCAACGGTGCAAATGGGCGGTGCTGTCGGTCGAATGGTGACCGATATTTTCCGCGTTAAAGATGATGATACCCGCCATTCCCTGCTCGCTTCTGGTGCTGCTGGCGGTTTGGCTGCGGCCTTTAATGCACCGCTTGCGGGGATCATGTTCGTAGTTGAGGAAATGCGACCTCAGTTTCGCTACTCGCTCATCTCGATTCGTGCCGTGATCATTTCTGCCATTATGGCGAACATTGTGTTCCGCGCCATCAATGGTCAAGACGCCGTAATCACCATGCCGCAATATCAATCCCCAGCGCTACAAACCTTGTGGTTGTTCCTATTACTTGGCGCACTGTTTGGCGTGTTTGGCGTGATCTTCAACAAACTGATTACAGTGGCGCAAGACAGCTTTGTTGCTATTCATAAAAACGATCGTAAACGTTACCTGATCACAGGCTCAATTTTGGGCGGCGTATTTGGTCTGCTGTTACTTTACGTACCTCAATTAACGGGCGGGGGCATTGCACTTATTCCCGATGTCACAACAGGTAACTACTCAATCTCTATTTTAGTGCTGCTGTTTATTGGTCGCGTGGTCACAACTTTGCTTTGCTTTGGCTCTGGCGCACCAGGCGGTATTTTCGCGCCAATGCTCGCGCTGGGCACACTATTTGGATACGCATTTGGCGCAAGCGCAGATGTTCTATTGCCAACGCTTGATATAGAACCTGGCGTCTTTGCGATTGCAGGAATGGGAGCTCTGTTCGCTGCGACAGTTCGCGCGCCTATCACTGGTATTTTGTTGGTGATCGAAATGACCAACAACTACTATCTGATTCTTCCGCTAATCATTACCTGTCTAGGGGCGGTGATTGTCGCACAGTTGCTTGGTGGACAACCTATTTACAGCCAGTTGCTGCATCGTACGCTTAAAAATGACAAGCTACGTCAACAAGATCTCCCTGAAAATCAGGCCTCCTAGGCAACTTACAGCACTCCGGCTCCAAACCTACTTGTAAGTATCACGAATGTTTGGAGCCTGCATTTCTATAATTTTGCAACGGTTCGCAAATATTCGATACCAAACTCACAAAGTTCTCATTCTCTGATATTTACCCATCATGTTTAGGCGTCATCGCCTGTTAAACTTGTTAATATTCGCGCCATAAAATAGAGCAATTGTTCCACTCAAATCCGCCCATTACAGGCCAAAATGAGTCAACAATTGCGTAAAACATGCGTTGAAAATTCGCGTTTCGCAATGCAAGGCAGCAGCAGGCTAAGATGAAGATAATCAACGTTCTGATTCCACACCGTTCGCGATTTTCACACGCAAAGCAGCCAAAGATAATTTGGTTTTAAACATCACTTTTCGTTTCATTCGGGCAAAATCAATTCGGAGTAGATTTGAACTGGAAAAGACTTGTGCAGTTTTATAGTGTCCCGCCTTCTCAAGCGGCGCTGGCACTGGGTATGATCGGGCTTGGCCAAGCGTGGGCGCTCTATGTTCCCGATATTGGTACGCCAATTCGTCCTTTTCTGGCTTCATTTGGCGCGTTATTGCTCGCTCCCGTTCTGATTAAGTACGCCACCAATCCTCGCCTATTTATGGCGGATATTAAGCACCCGTTAAGTGGTAGTTTAATGGCACCAATGAGTATGGCATTATTGATCCTGACCGATTATCTCGCGTCGGTTTCACCACTCATTGCCTATCCCCTTTGGTGTTTAGCTGTGCTGCTGCATTTTACAATGATGGTGCTGTTTTTTGGCTTCCAGCTCATGAACTTCAAAATGTCGAACATCGTCCCGAGCTGGTTTCTCTACCCTGTTGGATTAATCAGTAGCTCGTTGGCTGGTTCGCAATTCGGTCATAATCTATTTTCCGAAACCCTCGCGATCATGTGTATCGGCATTTACTTCTTTATGCTGCCACTGGTGTTGTATCGCTTGGTGTTTTTTGGCTCACTGCCAAGACGAGCAAGACCAACGCTCGCAATTATGGCCGCGCCAGTTAACTTGTCACTGGCAGCTTATTTAGTGAATTTTCCCCAACCCGACCCTATTCTGACGGGCGCATTGGCGGGGATCGCGATCACAATGACGCTACTGATCTACTTATGTTATTTCCGCTTACTTCGATTGAAGTTCCAACCCTCGATTGCAGCGGTGACTTTTCCTTCAGTCATCAGCGCCATTGCGATGCACCGATTAACCTCTTTTTTCGAACAATCTCATCCTCAATGGCATTGGTTACACGATTTCGGCTTTTTAGAACTCAGTATCGCGACCGTATTGGTCGTTTGGGTATCGGCAGGTTATGTGAAAATGTACTGGCCAGAAATTGTAAGAACCCCGACCAAACAAGCATAAAAAACGGCCTCATTAAGAGGCCGCTTTTTATCACTATCAACAAAGTGTTAACCCGTAAACTTCGCCATGAAGTTACCGATGTTAGTCAAACTCGATGCAGCCATCACGATAACAATCGCTGCTCCAGTTAGCGTTAAGTACATTGGGTGTTGGTAGTCACCGACGATATCTTTGCGTTTTGTCGCAACTAAGACGGTACCCAAAACGATAGGAAGGATAATGCTGTTCACTAAACCCGCTAACATAAGTAGAAGAATTGGCATATCCATGGTAACCGTGCCTAGCGAGGTTAGGATAATGAAACCGACACACCACGCTTTTTCGTTTCGCGCTACAACGGGGAAAAGCGTCTTAATTAATGAGATAGCCATGTAAGAGTTACCCACTACAGACGTGATGGAAGCAACAAACAGTACTAAGCCAAAGATGAAGTAACCAAGCTGGCCAGCACCTTGACGGAAAGCGTCGGCTGCCGGGTTAGCTGAATCCAACGTTGCGCCTGTCGCGATAACACCAAATACAGCTAAAAACAGTAGTACGCGAATAACCACCGCAATAGAGATACCAGCCCACGCCGTTGAAGTGATGGAAGGTACGTTCTCTTTACCTTTCAAGCCAATGTCCACTAGACGTTGTGCACCCGTGTAGTAACCGCCAACTGCGCCACCAACGATAGTCAATGTAGGCAGAAGCAAGCTTCCAACATCCATAGGCATCACCGCTGCACTTAGTGTCTCTCCCATCGGAGGTAAGCTCGTCATTGCCACATATGCAATCAGAACAATCATGAACAAGCCAAGGTAGCGAGCCATTTGGTCCATTCGTTTGGAGGCGTTATGAACCACAAACAGCAAACAGCCGACCACACCAGTAAACAGCGCACCCCAAGTCGTGTCCACGCCCGTTAACACATTAATGCCTAACGCCGCGCCACTTACGTTGCCAAAGTTAAACGCCACAGCTCCAAGCGCAAGGAGAATACCGACACCATAACCCATACCCGGCGCCACTTTGTTCGCAATGTCTTGGATTCGCATGCCAGAAACGCCCACAATGCGCCACAAGTTCATCACGATACCAAACGTGATAAAGATCGAAGCCAATACTGGAAACGCCATGTCGACTTTGTAGATGTTCGTGAAGACAGCAGTTTGAGTCAAAAAGCCTGGGCCAACAGAGGTCGTCGCCATCAAAAACGCGACACTTAGCATGGCTTTCTTTTGCCAACTGGTTTCTGTTACAGGAGCGGAAATGGAAGAGGTGCTGATAGTGCTTTGTGTAGTCATGCCAAGTCTCAAATTTGTTGTCTTTCTATTATTAGAAAAAAAGAAAGACAACTGACCGAGATCAGCTGAACTTAGAGAGATATCTCTTTTCAAAACAAACGATTACACGTTGTAGCCGTTCATTGGGCGCATATACTAAGAGCAACGAATGTGACTGTCAACACACAATTGCATAAATATTATTTATTGCGACTCACTTACCCATGATTCAGGTATAAAAAAGGATGGCACGTTGCCATCCTCTCTCAAATCTATACTTCGCTTTGACTAGCGTAAACCATGAAGAAACTCTGCGCGAGTGGCTGGGTTGCTCTTAAAAATACCACCTAATGCTGTGGTTGTCGTTTCGCTGGTTGCATCCATAACACCACGTGATTTCACGCAGTAATGCGTCGCGTCGATAGTCACGGCCACATCGTCAGACTCAAGTAATGTTTGCAAAGCAACTAGGATTTGCTGTGTCATACGCTCTTGAACTTGAGGACGTTGCGCGAAGAAACGGACAATGCGGTTGATCTTAGAGAGACCAATGATTTTACCACGAGGAATATACGCAACGGCCGCTTTGCCGTCGATCGTGACAAGATGGTGTTCACACGTGCTGGTTACGGTGATGTCTTTCACGCGAACCATTTCACTTACGTTCATCTTGTTTTCAATAACCGTGATTTTTGGGAAGTTGGAGTAATCCAAACCAGAGAAAATCTCGTCCACGTACATTTTTGCAATGCGATGTGGCGTCTCTTCTAGGCTGTCATCCGTAAGGTCGAGTTGAAGCAGGGTTAGGATCTCACGCATGTGGTGCTCGATCTTTTCTTTCTTCTCTTCACGGCTCACGGCATTAGGACGCATTGGTGTTTCTAAACCGCGTTGCTCTAGCGCTTCTTTTACTAACTTCGCTGACTCGCTAAGACCTGACATTCCACTTCCTCTTTTGTAACTACCACTCTCGGTGTGAAATACAATTGCAGTGTTTTCATCCCGTTAGCGTCTAAGTTGCTCAGTTAGATGTTCATATCGCCAAGGCACATAACAAGAATACACTGAGCCGTTTTCTTTAGTTCCGATAGGCGTTTACCCCTTTCGGATGGGTGACAAGGATACTCGGATTTTTGAATAATTACACCCATATTTTATAGGTGGACATTCTTACCAAGTCCGATTTTATGGTAGAGTTGCCACAAAACAAAAGAACATAGGATTATCTCAATGGGCTGCTGCGACGCACCTGGCTTGATGCCAATTGAAGAAGCGATGGACAAAATGTTATCGCGCATCAAACCTATCCAAACGACACTTTCTCTTCCTCTTGCTGATGCTCTGGGTTTTGTACTGGCCGAAGACGTTTTATCGCCAATTCACGTACCGCCTTTTGACAACTCAGCAATGGACGGTTATGCAATCCGTATTCAAGATTTAGAAGCGTCGACTGTATTGCCGATGGTGGGCAAATCCTTTGCGGGCCAACCTTTTGAAGGTGAATGGCCAACAGGCACTTGTGTTCGAATCATGACTGGCGCGAAAATTCCGGAAGGTTGCGATGCCGTTATCATGCAAGAAAACACGACCGTGACCGAAGCGGGTATCCAGTTCAACCAAACGGATGTGAAACCTCAAAATAACATCCGCCCAACTGGTGACGACATCAAGCAAGGCGATATCGTATTAGCAAAAGGCGCGCGCCTAACACCACGCGATATTCCAATGATTGCTTCTCTTGGCGTAAGCCATATCACTGTTGTGCGTAAACCGAAGGTGGCGTTTTTCTCGACAGGTGATGAACTTAAACCATTAGGTGAGCCACTCGAAGCAGGTCAAATCTACGACAGCAACCGTTACGGCATTAAACCACTTATCGAAAACTTTGGTTGTGAAGCGATTGATCTTGGCATTATCCCTGACTGCCCAGAAACATTAAAAGCGACGTTTGAAAAAGCACAAACGCTCGCGGATGTGGTTGTCACCTCTGGCGGCGTCAGTGTTGGCGAAGCAGACTACACCAAGGACATTCTTGAACAACTTGGGGAAATCGGTTTTTGGAAACTGGCAATCAAGCCGGGTAAACCTTTCGCATTTGGTAAGTTAAGTACAGCTTGGTTCTGCGGTCTACCAGGTAACCCTGTATCTGCTGTGCTAACCATGTACGTACTTGTTCAGCCAATGTTGGCGAAATTGGCTGGCCATACTGAATGGAAAGCACCTGAGTCTATCCCTGCTACGACAAAAACTGCATTTAAGAAAGCGCCGGGCCGCACGGATTACCAACGTGGCATCTACACGCTAGAAGATGGCAAATTTGTCGTTGAAACCACTGGCAACCAAAGTTCTGGTGCCTTCCGCTCAATGAGTTTGGCAAACTGCTTTGTGGTGTTGGAACGTGAGCGTGGCCGCGTGGAAGTTGGCGAAACGGTTCAAATCCAACTGTTTAACTCAACGTTATACTAGGGACGTGCTGTGGATATTCTTTCCGATCAGGAGATGCTGCGCTATAACCGCCAGATCATTCTTCGCCAGTTCGATTTCGAAGGGCAAGAAGCGCTCAAACAAAGCTCCGTGCTTATTTTGGGTGCGGGCGGTTTAGGCTGTGCTTCTAGCCAATACCTCGCCACAGCAGGTGTCGGCAGTATTACACTCATCGATGACGACATTGTAGAGCTCTCTAATTTGCAGCGCCAAGTATTACACCACGACACAGATATCGGCCGCAAAAAAGTGGATTCTGCCGCCGATGCGCTACGAGAACTTAACCCCCACGTCGAGGTAAACACCGTTGCCAAACGTCTCGATGATGCTCAACTTCAAGCTTTGATTGAACAACACACTGTGGTAGTTGATGCGTCTGATAACGTCGACACTCGTAATCAACTGAACCGTCTCTGTTTTGCAACGAAAACCCCGCTTATCTCTGGGGCGGCAATTCGTATGGAAGGTCAAGTGAGTGTGTTTACGTACGACGATCCAACTCAACCTTGTTACCAGTGCTTGAGCGCACTATTTGGTAGCGGTGCACTAAGCTGCGTTGAAGCGGGTGTAATGGCACCAGTGGTCGGGATTGTGGGCGCCGTACAAGCGATGGAAACCATCAAGGTGATCGCAAATTACGGCCAGCCAAAGAAAGGGAAAATCCTTATTCTCGATGCACTCAGCATGTCGTGGCGAGAAATGAACTTGATGAAAATGCCCACCTGCCCTGTTTGTGGGTAAGTAACGTATTCGCTCCCGTATCAATCGGTTCTCAAAAAGCTCAACGCAACGTTGGGCTTTTTTCTTATTCTGAGATTCAAAATTAAAACCTCGAACTTTTAGTTGTCAATATCCTTCAAAAACAGCCACTTAAGAATTGGCACGCTCCTTTCATTGCATATAAAACAAATCAATGAGAGGGCGAATCATGAAAAGAACATCACTAATACTCGGATCACTGTTCGTAAGCGCTTATGCGAATGCGGCGCCTTTCGACACTTGTCCGAGCAAAGCGTATTTATTCCAATCGACCCCCGTTCAAGTTTATGGCGTCAATCTGGTTACGGGTTCCACCACTTTATTAGCTGATGATGTGGGTTTGGCATCAGGGATCAATGCCGTCGGGTTCGACTTCACAGACAGATACATTTATGGCTACGATACCACCAACTTGAAAATCGTCCGTTTAGGGAAAGACTTTCAAGCAGAAACACTGAATGTCGCTGGTTTGCCTAGCCATACGTTTTTTGTTGGCGATGTTTATAATCACGTTTACTACTTATATCGCAAAGGAAAAGGATTATTTTCCATTGATTTATCACCGTTAGATACCGATCCAAATGCGACGCTAACACTTACGCAAATTACCGCGACCGCAAACGTCAACTTGACGGATTTTGCCTTTCATCCTGGCGACGGTTCGCTTTACGGAATCGACAACAACTCCGGCATTCTCTACAAATTCAATACTGCAAACGGCCAAGCCACTATGATTGGAGATACGGGCGAAACCGGTACCTTTGGTGCGGGCTATTTTGACGTCAACGGCAATTACTACGTTTCCCGCAATCAAGACGGAAAAATCTACCGTATTAATTTGTCAGCGGACAACGCTTCAAACATCAACGCGGGCATTGTCCCAGCGGTTGAGTTTGTCTCGAACGGCCCAAGTTCAAGCCAAAATGACGGTGCACGCTGCGCCAACGCGCCAGTTATAGATGAAGATGACCCAATCGATTTTGGCGATGCTCCAGACAGTTACCACACGCTTCTTTCCTCAAACGGCCCACGACACGAAATCGATGGTGTGACATGGCTTGGTGTCATTGCGCCTGATGGCGATCCTGACGGACAAATTGCGCCTTCTGGCGACAACAAAGTTGGTACCGCAGACGAAGATGGTGTTGGTTTTGTTGCCGCACTCGATCCAGGTTTGAGTTCACTGGTGAATGTGATGGCGTCTACTTCTGGTTACTTGTCTGCTTGGTTTGACTGGAACCGAGACGGTGATTTCGCAGATGAAGGTGAACAAGTATTTACAGACCAGCTACTCGCAACAGGAAACAACACACTTCCATTTATTGTCTCTGAATTGGCAACCGCAGGACCAAGTTGGAGCCGATTTCGCTTTAGCCAACAAACAGGGCTCAAATACGATGGCGGCTCAACCTCCGGCGAAGTGGAAGATCATCCAATCACTATCACCGAAAATGGCGTATCTGTTCAGCATTTCCCAAGTGCAGAAGGCTACGCAACGGTAGCGTTTGAGGATAACTGGCCATACACCGCAGATTACGACATGAACGACGTCGTCATTCAGTTCCGAATCACAGAAACGCGTACGGAAGGTGTGGTCGAGAACATTCAAATCACCGGTGACCTCGCCGCTTACGGTGCAGGATACAAAAATGGCTTTGCTATTCGTTTACCGGGCGTAGCAAAAACAAGTATTGAGAATGGCTTAACTACCCTGTCGTTTAACGGCGTTCAACAATCAAGCAATGGATTAGAAACTGTCTCGGAAGAGGCCATTTTCATCGTCAGCGATGATCTCAGCCAATACACGCAAAGCAATTGTACCTACTTCCGAACTCAATCAGGATGTGATGACAACGTTGCTTTCTCTTTTACGTTGACGGTTTATTTTAAGGAAGGCTCCGACCGCTCTGGCTTACAAGCCATGCCTTACGACCCATTTATCTTTGCAACACCAAATACTTACCACGGTGACGGTATTACCTTCCAACCAGGCCGGAAATGGGAAGTACACCTACCGGATCAAGCGCCAACCGAGCAGTTTGATGATGCCAATTTGTACGGACTCGGGGTTGATGCAAGTGATCCTGTACAAGGTACTTACTTCAAAACCAGCAACAACCTACCTTGGGCTCTGCTGATTGTTGAGGACTGGGAGTGGCCATTGGAAAACGTAGACTTGGTTGACGCGTATCCACAATTTGCCACTTACGCTGAATCAGCCGGCAGTCAAAATGCTAACTGGCATGCCTCACCAAAAGCAAACAAATGCTACATTCCATAGGAGACCACATTATGAAAAATTTAATCACAATCATCATGGGATTAGCGTTAACAGCCTGCGGCGGTGGAGGTGGCGGCGGTGATAAAAGCGGTGACAGCTCAACGCCTCCACCAACTCAGACCACCATCGTGGTCGAAGAACCAAGCATGCAAACGCTGAACGTACCAGATGGCTACGACTACGATCCGATCGTCGCTCGTGCTCTATCTGTTGACATTAGTGGCTACTCTTCACAACGCGCGCACCTTAGTGTCTATAAAGAGTATCAAGAGATGACTTCAGGTACCTATCAAGCGAAATACGCAAGCAAAGTAGCTTCTGAAGCACTCATCAACGGAAAAGCCGAAATGAATTTTCCGGTCTCCGATAGCCAAGGAAATCTATTAGTCGAAGTTTGGTTTTATGACGGTTCAGACCCCGTGCAGCACGTGATATCAGCAGAAGATTCATCTTGGCGCCTGTAAGCATTAATGTCATGAATAGCAAACAAACCTAAACCTCTTAGAGATGTTAAATATCAGCAAAAATCGCATCGTTCTTTGAACATGCGATTTTTTTATTGTAAAACAATAGGCTTACGCTAGCCTAAACGGGTGGAACTCAACTTGGATACCCCCAAAACTTACATTTTGGTCTTCATCGGTTCGATTGCTCTGCTCCTTTTACTTTTGTGGGGCTCACCCACCAGCGAAAAAACCTTATCAGCGACCGTCATCAGCAACACTTTGACTCAGTCTTTAGACGGGCAACGACGTTACCTGACGATAGACGCTCCTGATATCGAACAACAACGCGTCGCCGTTCCGATAACAACTGATTGTGCGATCGGTTCGACAGCCACATTTAGGCAAGCAACAAGCTCAACTTTTGAACCATCACTTTCATTCGTCAGCTGTAACTAGAACAGTGGTCACTCCCACGACAAGAAGGATTTAGCAATGCAAGCATTGATCAGTGCAAAAGAACTCCATGCCCTACTTGACCAACAAAATGTAAAGCTTTTAGACGCAAGCATTAGCTTTCAAATTCCTTCTGAAAGCAAAAAAATCACCGATAAATGGATTCCAAACACTTACCGTTTTGATTACGACAATGACTTTTGTCTGCCTGATACCTCTTTGCCGCACATGATGCCAACCGAAGCAGGATTTAATGTAAGCGCACAAAAGCTTGGGCTAAATAACGAAGACTTGATCATCGTTTATGACAACTCAGGTACGCTTGCTTCACCACGCGCATGGTGGATGCTCAAAGCGATGGGACACGAGAACGTCAAAGTACTTAATGGTGGACTTCCAGCTTGGATCGAAGCGGGATTGCCCGTCGTAGATTCACTAGCAAAACCTGAACAATTAGGAAATTTTGCGGGAAAATTAAATAAAAATGCATTTTTGGACGCAAATGCAGTATTAGAGTACTCAAACAATTGCAGTGCGCATATTGTTGATGCTCGCTCACGAGCGCGCTTTTTTGGTGAAGTGCCTGAGCCAAGAGAAGGATTGCGCAGTGGCCATATTCCAAACTCGTTGTGCCTGCCTTTTCAAGAACTGCTGGATAACGGTTACATCAAACCGAACTCAGAATTGAAACAAGCATTTAGCGAACTGTCGCTATATAATGACAATTCAATCATTTTCAGCTGTGGCTCAGGTGTGACTGCCTGTATTTTATTGTTGGCAGCTCATCAACTAGGCTTACGCAACTTATCTGTTTATGACGGTTCATGGACAGAATGGGGTGCAGACTGCTCACTGCCAATTACGCGTTAAGCTAGGGGTTATCAAAACAACATGGTCGGATTAAAGAAGAACATTTGGACTCTTTACATGATGCTGCTCACCGTCAGTATCGTGACATTTTCGCTATTCGGCTATTACCACTACCAAGCAACGTTAGACAAATACAAAGACAAACAGCTCCTACAATTGGAGCTGTTTGCTTCCTCCGTTGAGTCACTTTTAAAAGGGCAAGAATCGCTGCTAGAAGTCGTTGGTCATCAACTGGTGGAGCAAAATAGCTTCACTCGTACCGCGGCCATTCAAACTCGCCCAATGTTAGATAAACTTCTCAACATTCATCCGGCGATCATCGGTTTTGGCTTGACCAATCCCAACGGCGACTACATTTCCGTTAGCTCGAACTTGATTTTGGAAAAGCTACACAATCTCAAGCAAGATCCGCTGACCAGAGAGACCTTCCTTGAAGCGTTGAACTCCGATCGCATGGTCATCGGCAGAACCTACTTTATGGAAGCGCAAGATTCGTTAGTTATTCCCATTCGTAAAGCGATTCCAGATAAAAATGGCGTAGTACAAGCGGTAATGACGGCTGGCTTTAACATGAATACGTCGTCAGTGTTTCGTAACGACATTCATGCTAATGAACACAATCGCGTGTCCCTAATTAGAAATGACGGCTACCTTACGTTTAGCTCATCTGAAGACACCACGATCAAGGACTATCAAAAGCCCGCCGATGATTTAAATAAACAAGCCTTATTGGATCAAATCCAGCAAGACTACGGCTGGGATGCCGACCAAGTAAAACAGCTAACCCGAGCAATCAATGTCGTCGTCGATACCCAACGTTTGAATGAATTAATCACACTCAAATACCTTCCTGATTATGGCTTATGGGCGGCGTCGTCGACCGATTTGGGCTTCATTAAGCGCGGCTTTTACAGCCAATTTGCGTTTTACTGCATCGTCTTTCTGATCGTTCAAGCAGCGTTTTATGCGCTGTTTCGCTCAATCGCTAACAATGAACACGAAACCAAAGAGCGTTTGCTTTACCAAGCTTGTCATGATCATCTAACTCGCCTACCTAATCGTGAGTATTTACGTTCCAACATTCAACGTTGGATGTGTGGCAGCAGTAACCCGTTCACCTTAATGTTCATTGATATCGATAACTTCAAATCGGTCAATGACACACACGGCCACGAATTTGGTGACGAAGTTCTAAAACAGATCTCGACTCGCCTTAACCACTTTTCGGGCGAAGGTCGTTTGATCGTCCGTGAGGCAAGCGACGAGTTCATCTTTATCGTTAATCGAACTGATGAAGAGACCATCAAAGATCTAGCAAGCGAGCTGATTCAAACGCTTTCCAAACCATATAACGTTAACGATAACCAGTTCCTGCTCAGTTGCAGCATTGGGATTGCGTTCTACCCAATGCACGGCGACAACTTAGACGCGCTGCTGCTTTCTGCAGATATCGCCATGTATCAAGCGAAAAAACAGCGTAATGCGTACAGTCTGTTTAATCAGGAGATGCAAGCAAGTCATCTGCACAAGATGAAAGTCGAGCAACGTCTGAGGCTTGCGATTGAGAAGCAAACGCTGTTTATGGCTTATCAACCGCAGTTAAACATTAATGGCGAGATTTATGGTGTTGAGGCGCTTGTTCGTTGGGAAGACGAAGAACTGGGCAAAGTGCCACCTAACGAATTTGTTCCTGTCGCTGAAAGCTCTGGTTTGATGGTGCGATTGGGTGAGTTGATCATCGAAAAGAGCCTTGAAGATATGGGCTTACTGACAACCCACCTTGCCACTCCAATTCAGATGTCGATCAATATTTCCGTCAAACAGTTCCTGCACGCCAAATTTATAGAGCGCTTGATGGCAGCGATGGACAAATACCATCTTGATTGCAATAGAATCACGTTAGAAATTACCGAGAACTTGTTTATCGAAGATCTAGAAAAGTTCTCTCCGACTTGCGAGCGCTTGCACGCTTTGGGCTTTAAGATTTCATTGGATGATTTCGGAACGGGCTACTCGTCACTAAGCATGTTGAGAACATTGCCGATTGATGAAGTTAAAATTGACAAGAGCTTTGTCGACAATATTGAGCACGATAAAAAAGCGCTGAATATGGTGAAAAACATCATCGCTATTGGCAAAAACTTCGAAATGAAAGTCTTAGCTGAAGGGGTCGAAACGCAACGCCAACACGACCAATTAGAAGCGTGTGGCTGTGATTTGATTCAAGGTTATTTCTACTCCAAGCCTCTCTCTTTTGACCAACTGGTTAGCTTTGTGAAAGACAATAAAGAAGAAAAAGCCATCATAGATTAACGATGGCTTTAGTGATGTCGGTTTTAGACCACGATTTCCGTTTATTTCTGCATTTCTTGGTACATCACCTCAACAAGCTCGCCTTTCGGGTCGCCCGACAATTCCCAAGTAAAAATGCCACCTAAGTTCGCCTGTTTCGCCCAATTTGCTTTGGCTTTGATCGAGCGTTGATCTTCGTAAGAGATAAAAACTTTCTTTTCAGGATTCCACAAGTACGGCGCTTGGGATTGCTCATCATAGTTGTACTCGTAGCCCTGCTTCGCTCCATAGTTCTTCACTAAATCCCAGAACATGAAATAGCCGTTCTCACCCGTACCAAACTGCGCTCCTTGCTCGGATACGAGATCTTGCGTTGGTAAGCCACCCGAAAAATCTTTAGTACCTTGCCAGCCACGCCCATAAAATGCAGCGCCAATCACCAGTTTTTCACTTGGAATACCCAGCTCGATCATCTGGTTGATGAACACGTCTGCGCCCATGCCCCACCAGCTTCGCTCTGTCGCGTGCAAGTTGGTAGTATGGCCAGTTTGTTGTCCCCACCCACCAAGAAAGTCATACGTCATCGCAAACATGTTGGTTAGGTACGGTTCTGCTGCTTTCCAATCGATACCTGCCGCTTTTGGACCAACGCCTACCGCCGTAGAGAGTTCGTATTCACGTTTGGTTTGATTTGTGAGTTCATCTAACTCTGCACGCATGGTTTTCACCAAGTAGGTAAACGCCTCACGCTCAGACGCTTTTTGTTCATCAGAAAGCTTGGTATCTGGGTTCCAAGGCGACGTTGTTAAACCGCCACCGCCTGGGTATTCCCAATCCAGATCAATGCCATCAAAGAAATCATATTGAGCAATCAACTCAACGGCACTTTTTGAGAACTGATCCATCGCTTGTTTGTTTTTCGCCATAGCATGGAACGGTTCGGACATTGTCCAACCACCAAAAGAAGGAAGAATTTTGAGATCAGGATGTTGTTTCTTCATTTCGGCAAGTTGAGCGAAGTGACCTTTGTATGGCACGTTAACTGAGACAGCGCCAAAGTTCTTTTCCAGTGCCGCTTCGGTATCGACAATGATCGCCGTATAGGGATCTTTTCCTTCGCATTGTTTAGCTACTAGGTTTTGCACCGTTTCAGAGGCACCGGTATGAGGACCGCACATACTGAGAAACGCGTAAATCACATGTGTCAGTTTATCGGCGGGAATATCTTTCACCGTGTATGGGTTTTCTGCATTCGCGTACTGCCAATCCGCAAAGTAACCCGCTACGACTTTTTGCTCGGCGTGCGCCGCACCAGTTATCCCCATAATTAGTGCAGCAAGAAGTGTCTTTTTCATTGTTTTCTCCAGAGTAGGTGTACAAATTTAAAGCTACTCCTAGAGAATATTTTTAACTTGAAAACGAAATCAGGCTGCGAGTCATTTATAAATCCTCGCAGCCTGATTACATAAGTTGCATATTATTTGTGCTAACTCTCAGATGCCGCGTTACCGTGCATTTGCTCATCCAAGTTCAATACTGTCAAAGCGTTGCTTACACTGGTAGCAATCACGTCGATTGCACCGGTACGTAACGCACCAAGTAATGCAAGCGGTTTACTGTTTTCAGCAGCGATAGCAATCACTTCTGCGATTGGCCGAAACTCTTCAATTCCAAGGCCAATGACACGGTCACTCATTACGGTGTTGGCAACGTTACCGTGAATATCAAAGAAGTCATAACCCGCAAAGTCTCCTACTACGCCTTGTTTTAGTCGAGATTGAACCACTTCATCTGGTGTAAACCACCCTAGATCGACCATGTAGCTGTTTTCGCTCATATCACCAATACCGACTAAAGCGACATCGGCTTTACGTGCCAAATCGAGCGTTTGTTTGACGGTCGCATTCTGCATGAACGCCATTTTTTGCTCGCGGTTTTCTGCATAAGCCGGCGCGTAAAGCGTTTCGGACGTTCCGCCGTACTTTTTAGCTAACTGACGACAAATGTGGTCAGCATTGTACATACCACCACGTGGGTGAATACCGCCGATACCACACACAAATTTGCAGTCTCGTGGGGTGATCACCCCAATATGATGAGCAACAGAAGAGACGTTACGCCCTTGTCCAACGGTCACCACCATGCCGTTTTTAAGCGTACTGGTGAGATAATTGGATACTAATCCCGATACCTGCAGTCGCTGCGCTTCTTCATTCGGTTGGTCAAGAGCGACAAGCGCGCGCTTTACGCCAAATCGCTCGATCAAACGTTGCTCAATCTTGGCGCTGAATACCGGGTGATATTTAACGGTGATTTCAACGATGCCTTCATCACGCGCTTGTTTGAGCATTCGCCCTACCTTCGCGCGTGAAATGGCAAATTTTCTCGATATCTCTTCCTGAGTCGCACCGTCCTGATAGTAGGCAACGGAGATCTCTGTCAACAAATCCGTGTTTTCAATGGAAATATCTTGGTTAGAACTGCTCATGTTTACTCTCGTCGTTTAAGAGGCCCGACATTGTATGCAATAAGTGAGCATCTGCTCATTGACTTAGCATATGTTCTCCATCAATTTAAACGCAACATTTGCTCACTGCAATAACATTTTCTCAGTACGGTTTTTTGCTATTTCTAACAACGCTCAAGCATTGAGCAATAAGGGCAAACGTTTATTTGGGTTAACCGCTAAACACACAGTAAAAAAACGTTGATGAAGTTCACTATAAGTCGATTTCACCGATTGACTTTCGGCATAGATAGGATAAATATGAACACATCATTTACTCAGCTATCGATCAAATGTTCATAGCATTTGTTCGGTAACGAAATTTTCCGTAGTTGGCTGAGCAGATGTCTCATTAAACGCGATGAGACGATTAGCTAACTCGCTTGCAAATGCACAAGCTGTGGCAACAAAAACCACGCTTAAGCCCATTTATATAGGATGATCGATTATGAGCAACAAGTTAGAGCAACTTCGTAAACTAACGACTGTAGTAGCAGACACTGGTGAAATTGATGCAATCAAAAAGTACCAGCCAGAAGACGCAACAACTAACCCTTCTCTTATCCTAAAAGCAGCTCAAATCGCAGAGTACGCACCTCTAATCGATGCTTCAATCGAATACGCTAAAGCACAGAGCAACGATAAAGCTCAACAAGTTCAAGACACTTGTGACATGCTTGCAGTAAACATCGGTAAAGAAATCCTAAAAACTATCCCAGGTCGTATCTCTACAGAAGTTGATGCTCGCCTATCTTACGATATGGAAGGCAGCGTAGCGAAAGCACGCCAACTAGTGAAAATGTACAACGATGCTGGCATCACTAACGACCGCATCCTTATCAAACTGGCGTCTACTTGGGAAGGTATCCGCGCAGCTGAAATCCTAGAGAAAGAAGGCATCAACTGTAACCTGACTCTTCTATTCTCATTCGCTCAAGCGCGTGCTTGTGCAGAAGCGGGCGTATTCCTAATCTCTCCATTCGTTGGCCGTATTATGGACTGGTACAAAGCGAAAGAAGGCCGCGACTTTGAAGCATCAGAAGATCCAGGCGTACTGTCTGTTACTAAGATCTACAACTACTACAAAGAGTACGGCTACAAAACGGTTGTTATGGGCGCAAGCTTCCGTAACATCGGTGAGATCCTAGAACTTGCTGGTTGTGACCGTCTAACTATCGCTCCTGCTCTACTTGCAGAACTAGAAGCTGCAGAAGGTGAAGTGGTTGAGAAGCTAGTTGATTCTAAAGGCGCAGCTGAGCGTCCAGCACCAATGACTCACGCTGAGTTCCTATGGGAACACAACCAAGACCCAATGGCTGTTGAGAAACTGGCAGAAGGCATCCGCAACTTCGCAGTTGACCAAGGCAAACTAGAAGCGATGATCGAAGCTAAGCTTTAATTGCTTACCAAGAGCGAGTAGCCCGTCTACTCGCTTTTAGCATCAACGCTCATTCAAGATTTTCTATTTGAACTTGTTTAGACGAGTTCCCTCTATTTAAACACTTATCGAGAAGTAATCACTATGGATCGTAAATACCTAGCAAATGCAATCCGTGCGCTAAGCATGGACGGTGTTCAACAAGCTAACTCTGGCCACCCAGGCGCACCTATGGGTATGGCTGATATCGCTGAAGTTCTTTGGCGTTCTCACCTAAACCACAACCCATCAAACCCTGAATGGGCAGACCGCGACCGTTTCGTACTTTCAAACGGCCACGGCTCAATGCTAATTTACTCTCTACTGCACTTGAGCGGTTACGAGCTATCTATCGATGATCTGAAAAACTTCCGTCAGCTTCACTCTAAGACTCCAGGTCACCCAGAGTACGGCTACGCTCCTGGTATCGAGACAACAACGGGCCCTCTAGGCCAAGGCATCACCAACGCTGTTGGTATGGCAATGGCTGAGAAAGCGCTAGCAGCGCAATTCAACAAAGAAGGCCACGACATCGTTGACCACTTCACTTACGTGTTCATGGGCGACGGCTGTCTAATGGAAGGTATCTCGCACGAGGCATGTTCTCTTGCTGGTACGCTAGGCCTAGGCAAACTGATCGCATTCTGGGATGACAACGGCATCTCTATCGACGGTCACGTTGAAGGTTGGTTCTCTGACGATACACCTAAGCGTTTCGAAGCGTACGGCTGGCACGTAATCCCAGCAGTAGACGGTCACGATGCTGACGCAATCAACGCAGCGATTGAAGCTGCAAAAGCGGATCCTCGCCCTACTCTAATCTGTACTAAGACTATCATCGGTTTTGGTTCACCAAACAAATCTGGTTCACACGACTGTCACGGTGCACCACTAGGCGCTGAAGAAATTGCAGCGACACGTAAAGAACTAGGTTGGGAGCACGGTCCTTTTGAAATTCCGCAGGAAGTCTACGCAGAATGGTCAGCGAAAGAAACAGGCGCAGCTAAGGAAGCAGCGTGGAACGAGAAATTTGCAGCTTATGAAGCAGCGTACCCTGAGCTGGCAGCTGAATTTAAACGCCGCGTAAACGGTGAACTTCCAGCTGAGTGGGAAGAGAAAGCAAGCCAAATCATTGCGGATCTTCAAGCAAACCCAGCAAACATTGCGTCACGTAAAGCATCTCAAAACGCTCTAGAGGCATTTGGTGCTCTACTACCTGAGTTCATGGGCGGCTCTGCTGACCTAGCGCCTTCTAACCTAACCATGTGGTCTGGTTCTAAGTCTCTAGAAGCGAACGACTTCTCTGGTAACTACATCCACTACGGTGTACGTGAATTTGGTATGACTGCTATCATGAACGGTATCGCACTACA